>NZ_SBIR01000019.1:0-25893 GCF_004521895.1 Halorussus marinus | reverse complement strand
CACAGGCGGGAACTCGGCCATCACGCCACCACCACTAAGACAGCCATGAGTCCGTACACCCTCTCGGCGCGGTTGCTCGCCCAGCTGGCGAGCCACTGCTCTCCCCTTAAAAAGCAATCTCCCATTTCTCGGAGAGATACAGACGCACAACCGAGGTGGATAGCATGACGTACCAGATCGTCGGCTGTTCGAACTGCACGGGCTACTGGATCACGGAGAACCTCCGCGAGCAGGCCACCACCGAATGCCCTCTCTGTTTCCAGCAGCACGACACCGCGAAACTCAACGTCCGCTTCCAGCACGACAACTTCGAAACCACGGCCGAAATCCGGTCGAAAATCGTCGCCCAACACGCCGGCGAACTCGACGCGTACGAGAACTGCGACGACTACGGCATCCAAGCCGACCGCGTCGACGAACTCCACCGCGACCGCGAGCGGCGGTTCGCGGACGAAGCCGAACAGGCATTCAGCGAGTACGACGAGCTGCTCGCCGACGAGGTCGAAACGTCCCTCGAACACTGGCGGGCCCAGCACGACTATCTCGAAGCTGAAGCCTGGGATGCGCTCTCTGACCAGCACACCCGGTTCGCCGACGAAGCCAAGGAGGCGTTCCGCGACCAGGATACTCGGCTCGGTGACCGTGTCGATCTCGACCGCGACTACAGTACGGTCGACCATGACGACCCGGAGACGCTCGGCACCACCGGCGGCCTCTCGTTCACCGAACAGGGGCGGTTCGCCGACGCAACCCTCACGCTCGAGGCACCCGTCTCGGAACTAGCGGCCACTATCGTCGACCAGCTCCGCGACACCCTCGTCGACGCGATCCGCGAGCTCGCCGACGGCCGGAGCGCGCTTGAACTGCAGGCGCTCCTCGATGACGCAGGCGTCACAGCCAGCCAGCCCGATACGGATCTGCTCGGACTTGCTGATCGCGTCGCCCGCGGCAGCAAACACGCCGCGCTCGACTTCTACGGGCAGCTTGCCCAGACTGCTGGTCGAGCGACAACCGAGGACACTACCCTTGCACCACAGCTGCTCGCGCTCGTCGACACGACGCCGACCATCAAAGTTGATCTCACCAGCGCGTTCTGGGATCGGCGCCGCAGCCAGCGCGAAGACATCTGCGAGTACCTGGCTGCGCTCGCCCGCGGATGCGACGTCCGGATTATCGGCTCGCCGCTTGACCAGCACGACCTCTACGACGACCATCGTTCGGACCTCCCCGTTAGTCGCGACGACATCACACCCTCGCGGGAGAGCCGCGACGACCGCGTCGAAGCAGCGAAAGCCAGCCTCGACCGGGACGGTCGCGAGATCGCCATCCTGCGTGCGCTCGCCGGTGAGGATAGCCAGACGCTCCCCTACGGAGCGCTCTACTCGCGGTTCACCGGCGTCCAAGACTCTCGCATCCGTCAGTGCATCAGCACCCTCAGCGGGCTCGGAGTCGTCGACACGTTCGGGCCGAACACTGACCGCTACGTCGAGCTCCTGCCCGCCGGCGAGGACTACCTCAACTGGCTCGACACCGAAACCGCACGACAGCAGACGCTCGAGGAGTCCGTTAGCGACCAGTTGCAATCGTCCGACGATAGCCGTGTAACCACGCGCACACACGAGGCCCCCTCCCCGGAGGGCCAACGGCGGCGGCTGCCCCACCTCCACACCCTGCAGCCGCTGGCCCGCTGGGATGCCACCGCAACTGCTGCCAGCACCCCGCAGAACGGCCTTGCAGTGGTTGACTTCCCGCTCCAAGAACAGGCCGATCGCGGTAGTCCGCGGTGGTACTACGACTACCGCCGGGACCGCCTGGTCGTGGGTGCTGAGTTCGACGGACCGATGCAGTACTGGGTGTGTGTCGCCAGAGCGTTAGCCAGCTCGAAGACGTTCGCGAACATCCTCGAGGACGGCGACCGGCTCGACGACACCGACGAGTTCGCGCACTTCCTCACCGAGAACAAGTACGTCCTCCGGGACTCGCGGTGTCTCGGCCACCTCCCCGACAGCGTGGAGGACGGCGGCGACTACGTCGACGAACTCGAGTCGGCCGAGGAGCATCTCTGCGAGCTGACCAAGCGGCTCCACAATGGCGACTACGACGGCAGCGAAGCCGAGTACCGGGGCGTGATCACCCGGGAAGCGCTCGGCCTTGCCGGAACGATGGTCCACCTTCTAGATCTCGTCGACGTAGAGGTTGTCCGGCAGGTCCGCCTCCCGAGTTCGAACGGCGGCCGGAACGACATCCTCACCGACGATCGCCGGGAGACGCTCGTGAAATCGCTCGCGACCGGCGTTGCGATCCAGTCGACGTACAACAACTCGTCGGTGTACCGCCAGCTGTTCGAGACGCGGGAGGAGAAGCGGGACGCCGCGATCGTCCCGACGGTCGACTACGACGACCCCTTCGGGAGCCTGATCGGGTCGGTGTGCGTGGTCGGCGATCTCGGCAGCGAGGAGGACGCGCTTGTCGAGGATCTCCGCCAGCGGCTCGGCAGTCCTGGCGAGATCCACGAGGATGCACCGGATATCCGAGTCCGTGTCCCGGTTCGGTCGACCGAGCAGCTCGGACGGATGGCGTTTGCGACCGCCGTCGAACGGCTGTGTTCAGCGAAGAATATCAAGCCGACCAGGGAGGCAGTGTCGGTCCTCAGGTTGTTCTCCGCGACGCCGTTCGACGCGGCCGCCGCAGTCTGCGGACTCTCAACTGAGGATCGCCGACGTGACATCCGGCTCGACGAGGTCCGGACTGGGCTGGCTCAGGTCTCGGAGGCTCGCGTCATGCCGTGGCTCTCGTCGGGGGTCCGCGATCTGGTCACGGTGCTGCTCGAAGCCCGCGAACCGCTGTCGGTTGCGGAGCTCTGCGAGCGCGCCGATGTTGCGACGTCGACGTGGCACCGGAACAAGGACGTCCTCGAGGCGCTCGACATCATCCGCGACACCAGTGCGGGAGTCCGGCTAGCGCTCCCGTTCCGGGACAGCGACGAGTACGATGTCCAGCCGTGGTACACCCAGTCCGACGGGGATCGCGACGACTTTCGGGAGGCCAGCGTCCCAGGTGTCGTACTCGACCTCTTGGACGAGCTTGCACCGCCTCGGGAGGTGATCGAACGCGTTAGTGAGGCGGTGCGGGACGGCGACGTGGAGCGACTCCGGGATGAGTGGTCGGTGCTCGCCGGCTGGCTGGGTGTCCTCCAGGACGTGACGGCCGACCACCGCCACACGGCGACTCAGGAAACAGAGGAACTGGTGGTGTTCGGTCGGCGGCCCGAGCAGGCGAGTCTCCAGGAGGCCGCAGCCCAAGGAGGTGTTGGTGCGTGACGAGTGATCAGTCCGAGAAGGCGCTCGCGAGCGGGAAAGCGTACGACGCGAACGGCACCCAGTACATCTATCTCCGCGCCGACGCGGTGTCCGCGCTCGGCCTCAAGGGCGGCGACGAAGTCGCAGTCTTTGACGACGGCGACGGCAGCCTCCGCGTCGTCCCGAAGAACGGTGATGCTCCCGGCGTCGTTGAGTGCGTCCACTGCGAGACGCCGATCCCGCGCGGAGACATCGCTCGCCACCATGCTGACGAGCACCAGTGGGAGCGCTACGACCCCGTCTGGTACCTCGACAGCGGCGACGACGGAGGTGACGACTCGTGACGAACGCTGCCGAGGAGGAGACGGTGTTCGTGGTGTCCCGGAGCGGGAATGGCGGCCGGAATCACGTCCATACGGATCCGGATTGCCAGCACCTTCAGCGTGCAAAGAACGTGTTTGAGAAGCCTCGGAGCGTCGTCAACGTCGACCGGCTCTGCCGGGTCTGCTCGGGAGAGTACTCGCCGCCGAAGACCGATGGTCCGAACGAGATGCGGAAACTGCTCTCGTCGACGGCGCCGGAGGAGATCGGGCTGTCGGCGATCGGAGAGCGAGATGGCATGGGTGGTGGTCAGGCGTGATCGAGAACCGCGAGCTGCACGTCGGCGAGAGCGGGCTGTGGATCCCGCCCGAGCTCCGCGAGTTCAACAGCCAGATTGTGATCCGGACGCCCCGGTCGACACTCCAGCACTTCGGCACCGGGCCGCTCGACCCCTACTACGGGATAATCGACGAAAGCCACTTCGGCAGCGCTGACTCGCTCGAGGACGCCCGGAACCCGAGTCTCGCCCCGGACCGCGTGTCGATCAAGCCCCAGGGCGAGCCCACGTACGAGTTCGAGGTCGACACGGATCCGGACGTCCGGTGTGATGGTGGGCGGTCGACGGACGAGTCTGAGCGTGACGAAGACTGGACGATGCGGATGAGCAATAGCCCAGACCGTGGGCCCGTTGAGCTCTTTCGGGTTGCGTGGCGGCGATACACCCGGTCGGATACTGATCACGACGAGGATGGTGGTCAGGCGTGACGACGTGTGACGAGTGCGGTGTCACCTCCCGCGGGGCGTTCATCCAGGAGTTCGAGGATGGCCGTGATCTCTGCGAGGACTGCTGGCCCGCGGATGGGTGTGAGCGCTGCGGGACCGAGACGACGGAGACCACGCTTTCGGGCGAGTATCGTTGTCGGCGCTGTCAGGAAACGATTCGCGGCCAGGACTCGACACGTCCAGCTGACCAGGCGGGTCTTGGAGAGTGGTCGCGATGACTGGCGACACCGTGTTCGTGTCGCGCCGTCGCTACACGAATCGGAACGTCTACCACACGGACCCGGAGTGCGGGCACCTGTCGAACGCGGATGATATCCGCGAGACTACCCGGGGTGTCCTGTACGAGGATATGCGGCAGTGTCGGTACTGTGCTGGCGAGTATCCACAACCCGGTGGGAGTGGCGATGGGCACTATCAGAGTCTGATCCAGGCGGCCGATGAGGACGGTGGTTCGGCGTGATCGCCACGGAAGCCCGAACGGTAGCACGCCGTGCTACCCATGGGGGCCAGCGATGACCCGGCACCTGCGCGGTGAGACGAAGACGTGCCCGCACTGCGGCCGGGAGATCTCGCGCTACCCCGTGACCAACGTGCCGATGCATGTCGAGATGCAGTGCCCGGAGCGTCCCGACCGCGAGCAGGCCGGCCTCGAGAGGTGGTCCGCATGAACTATCGATCTCCTGAGGAGGACGAGGAGATCCCGCACATCGACCGAGCAGTGGACCAGCTTGGGTTCGACCCGCGGCGGTTCTTCGACGAGCCGCTCCTCTCGGCTGATGACACGGCGATGGATCCGGTCGAGCGGATGCGCGGCATCATCCGCGGCCTCGACGACAAACAGTCCGTCGCCAGCCTGCTGTCGGTCGAGAAGAACCTCGAACGCGGCCCCCGTGACGAGGTCATCGGGATGCTGCAGGATCGGATGGCGTTCCTCCGCGAGCACGGCGAGCGCCCCGACAACCTGCGGACCGAGTGGCCCCACGAACTCCCCGAGCGCTACCGCCCGCACGACCGCGACCGCCGGCAGGTCGACGTCTACTGGGTCGACGAAGACGAGGGCGAGCGGCGCCCGTGGTCAGAGCGCCCGACGTCGCCGACGGTCGGCCGGTCGTTCGACGACGTCCAGGACGACGCGGTCGCGACCGATGGTGGTGAGTCCCAGTGACCTCGTTCAGCCTCTACCTGCTCGCACTCCACCTCCTCGGGGACTTCCCGCTCCAAACAGACTGGATGGCCGCCCGGAAGATCGACGAGCCACGAGTCCGACTCGCTCATGTCGGCGTCTACACGGCAGTCGTCTCGACAGTACTCTGGGCGACACCGTGGCCACCAGCTGCGAGCGCGCTGTTCATCGCGCTGGTCGCCACCACACACTACGTCATTGACAGCCGCCGATGGAAAGACCCGGTCGACGGGTTCGAGACACGCCCGATCTGGTTCGACCAGGCGTACCACATCATCTCGCTCGCCGCGGCGGTCGCGATCGTCGAGGTGATCTGGTAATGCCCTCGGAGAACCCTCTCGGCCTCTCGGACAACGAGATCATGGCCGCAGTCCAAGAGCTCTGCCAGACCGGCGAGACGGATCTGCTCGGCGGCGGCGTGTCGACAGTTGTCCTTGCGGATGAGCTCGGCCTGGAGCAGACGTCGGTCGAGGACCGAGTCCGCTACCTCGTTGAACGGGGCCGACTAGTCCGGGTGTGGGGCGCCCGACCGAGTCCGCCGTATCGACCGCGGCAGAGCTATCTGCCTGCCGACATGGTCGAGGATGATTCAACGCGCCTATCCGAACGATTATGACGGAACAGGCCCCAGAAGTGAGTGAGAACACGCCCCCGCTAATCTGCATACTATCCACGTCACTGCAGAGGGGGTCAAGCAGACTCGATTTTTCTTGCCAGCCATGAGTACGTCCAACCAATCCCCGACTACTGTCGAGTGCACACACCCCGAGTGTGAGGTGCTCGGCAACTACTGGGAGTTCAGACACGGCGACTACTGTTCAACCACCTGCGAGATAAAGCACGATGGCCGCAAGCAACTGCGGAAACTGATGTACGACCACTGCAGATGCTATTCGTGCTTTCGCGAACTCAAGACCATCAACCCGCCAAAGCCCGACTGGGAGTTCGACGAACGCGACTACGGCTGGACGCTCGACGAAAACGGCGACCCAACCCTCGAGTTCTACGACCAAACACACTCCCGGTCCGCGGCGGTCGGCTTCCAATTCGACACTGAATACGCCACAAAAGGCGAGAAACAACGTGGCGAACTCGTCATAACGAGCACTATCTGTCAGGCCTGCGGGAATACTGACCACTCCCACCACGACCCAGTGCTCGCAGACCGCGACGCAGTCGGCCGCCTCGTCTCGCTCCTCGACCAGTATGACGATGTCGTGTTCGACGCCGAGACACTGCACCGCGAGTACAAACACTCCGAGGATGTCGAACTCGCGGTCGGCGAAGCCCTCCACGACTAACCCGGATATTCTAGCCGATGACTGACAGCTATCCAGAGCGCGTCGTTTTCGAGTTCGCTGACCGCCGACTTGTCGGCGAGGTCGTCGACGCGACCACGCACGCATCGTTCAACCAGCCACCCATGCAGGTGTTCACCGTCGAGGCCAACGGCAGCCAATACACCGTCTCAGAGCGAGACACCGCGCCCGCCTAGCCCGCGGACCCTGATGACGTGGAGATCCGAGTCCAGATGCCTCTGGCCACGTTTCGCGTCCTGGTCTCCATCGAGGGCTGTACTTTCCATACCGAAGACCATGCCCAGCCAGCCCCCGATTGAGCTCGTCGTCGGCGCTCCGCTGCAGACGCGCGCCGAAGACGGCGCTCTTATTATCGGCATCCGGACCGCGGAGGGCTGGCAGGAGTTGAAACGCATCCCAGCCAGATCGCATCGTAGCGATAACTGACCAATGACGCTCTCACCCCCACGATACCCACGACGTATGTTCGACAGCACGCGGATCGACCCAACAGCACTCTCCCAGTGGCGCTCCCGGCCACGGGAAGCACTGAAATGCTACCTGTTCGCCGGCCTACTCTCGTTTTACCCACACGAGTACAACGCCGACACGCGGAAACTCGTTACCGTGCTCGTGTTCGTAACGTGGGCGGTGATCGAGGTCCTTGCCGTCGCCGGCGTCGGGAGCGCGCCCGGCCTGATGGTCTACCTCCGGCCGGCGGTCTTCCTCATCCTCGGCCAGATGTGGGGGATCGAGATCGTCAACATGCAAGCGTTCGGCGACACCCAGGCCACCCAATCGGAGGACGATTCGTGACACTCCTCGAAACCGCGGTCGCGTTCGTCAAGTCCGCCGGCCAACCCACCGAGTCCGATTCCGAACGCGACGGCTTCCTCTCGTACAAATCAGAGACCCACGCGGTCGGTCTCGGCATCGCCGCCGGGTTCTTCGCGACCGCGCACGGCGAAACCCAGCTGCTCGCACTCGTCTACGGCGCCGCCGTCTACGGCAAAGCCTACGAAGCATCAGGCCAGCGCCGCCGGCTCTGGAAGGACGTCCGCAGCGAGCCCCACTACGCACTCGGTGGCGCGGTCGCCGGCTCCGTGTTCGGAATCCTCGCCGGCTGGCTCGTCCGACTCGCCGGCCAACTCTAACGATGGCCTGGACCTGTACGGACTGCGGCCGCACGTTCGCGTTCGACCCCTGCGAACGTGAACGAACCGCCGAGGACGGCCCGACCTGTCTCCGCTGTCTCAACCCGACTGGAAAGTAACCCGACGAACCGCCATGCAACCCGACGTCTGTCAAACCCCCATGCACGATGGCCAGTGACGAACCCCTCCCCGAGCGCTGTGGCGCCGAAACGCGCAGCGGCGGCTACTGCGAGAACTATCCCGTCGACGGCGCTGAGCGCTGCCGGATGCACGGCGGCACCCAGCCGACGGGTATGGACTCGCCGAACGCCGTCCACGGGCTTCGGTCGGACTACCTCTCGGAGGACGATCGCGAGATCTACGAGCAGGTCCGCCAGCACGACAACGCCGAGCTGATCCAGGAGGAGATCTGGTCGATCAAGACCAAACTCCTCCGGGCGGCCCGTGAGGCGGACGGCGACGAGGGCGTGCAGATGGTGCATGACTTGATCGAGCAGGTTGACGAGAATCAGTCGGTCGACCGCGAGATGATCGCGGCGTTCGCGAAGCTGCTGCAGACGTCGTCGGGCGCGGTCGACCGCGCGATCGGCCGGCTGAACGACCTCGTGAAAACCCATCACAAGATCACGGAGGGCGAGTCGTTGAGCGTCGAGCACTCCGGCCAGATCGATGGCGAGCGCACCCACTCGCTCGACGAGGGCACGAAAGACATCGCGCGGGAGGTCCTCCGGCGCCGGCGCGAGGACGGTGCTTCCGAATGAGTATCGATCCGGATAGCGCGCTGGCCGAGCTCGACACGGACGCGCAGGCCGAGCAGATCTGGCGCGACCTCGAGGATCCCGAGCGCCGGCGGGAGGTTCTCAACCCGTTCGAGGACTGCCCGTGGGAGGAGTTTCTGAACGAGCTCACCTACGGCTACATGCAGGGCGAGCGCGACGGTTGGATGCCGGTCGCCGACGTCCACCTCGACTGGGTCGACCGGTTCCGCTCCGACAAAGACGTCGGGCTGCTCGCCCACCGCGACAGTCTGAAGACGACCGCGACGCTCGGGATCGTGATCGCGCACCTCGAGTACATCGACGGGTTCCGAGCGCACTGGATCACAAACACCCAGGGGCAGGCGCACAAGAAGGCCGACACCGAGTTCTGGAAGCTGGTCGAGCGCAACCCGTGGCTGACGAACCTGAACAGCCAGCCCGTCCAGGACACCAAGGAGGTCAAGGAGTTCCAGAACGGCTCGGTGCTGCACGCCGGCTGGCTGTTCGGCGCGATCGAGGGCGACAGGTCGCATCTCTTGATTCTCGACGACGTCATCAAGGAGCACGGCGACGGTGAGACCGACAACGTCCTCACATGGATCGAGGGCGTCACCGTGCCGATGGTCAAGGACTCGGGCAAGACCGCGATCATCGGCACCCGGAAGCGCCCCGACGACATCTACGCGCATATCGCCGATCGGGACGCCTACGACTTCGTCGAGTACCCCGCCGTGCTCGACGTCTGGGATCAGGAGTTCCGGGACGACGACAACTGGCGGGAGCGCCGGCCGCCCGAGGAGCTCTACACCGAGGTCGACAACCCGCTCTCGGAGGGCGGCGACACCGTCCACGTCCTCTGGCCGGAGGCCCGCGGCCCCGAGTACCTGGCGGACAAGTACCAGCAGATGAGCCCGCACCTGTTCTGGCGGGAGTTCTGCATGGTCATCATGGGCGCCTCGGGGAACCTCATCGAGAAACAGGACGTCGACCAGCTCGTCGACGACGGCGGCTGTTCGATCCGCAACCAGAGTCCGCCCCAGACGCTGTCGCCCGGCGCCGGCGAAGCCACAGTGGTCGCCCACGACCCAGCCCAGTCGTCGACGGGAGACAACGCGGCGTTCGTCGCGTTCCGCGTTGGCCGGGACGGCCGTCGGCGCCTCCTGGACGCGCACGCCGAGCAGGGGATGCAGCCGAGCGCGATCCGGGCGAAGCTCCTCGACCTCGACGACCGCTACGACCCGGCGATGGTCGTGATCGAGTCGAACGGGATGCAGCAGTACGTGGCGAACGACGCGATCGAGTTCAGCCCGAGCCTGCGGTCGAAAGTGACGGGGATCCCGACGACGGGCAAGAAGCACAGCTGGGAGAACGGCATCCCGCGGCTGCGGACGCTCGTCGGGAACGGCGGCATCCAGTTCTACCGCGGCCACGGGCCGACCGAGGACTTCATCCAGGCCGCCCTCTCCTTGGAGCTGAAGGACGGGAAGCTGTCGGGCCACACGCCGGACCTGATCGCGGCGTGGTACATGGCCGAGCAGGGCATCCGGCGCCTGGAGGACATGGGCGCGCTCGACGCCGACGATGACAACTCAGGAATTTCATACCTATGAGCAACAGCGAACCTGACGACAACGGAACGGTCGAGTTGAACGTCGAGGGGATCGGCGGAGACGGCGCGCTCTCGAAAGCCGACACGAGCACCCAGCTCCCCGAGCGGCGCGTCCGCAGCCACAACCTCGGTGTCAAACCGCCGTACAACCCCGACCGGCTCGCTGCGTTCCTCGAACTGAACGAGACCCACGCCACTGCCGTCCGGAAAAAGGCCCGCTACGAGGTCGGGTTCGGGTTCGACATCACCACCGTCGACGACGTCGACGTCGACGAGGCCGACGACCAGGAGCGCGCGGTCACAGAGGCGTTCTGGCGGGGCGCCGACTCCCGCTGGCTGACCAGCCCCCAGAAGGCGGCCGAGCCGACCACTCCGGAGGAGGTGTTCGAGCTCGCCCGTCAGGACTACCACTCGATCGGCTGGTGCTGTCTGGAGATCCTCACCGACCTCGAGGGCCGGCCGGTCGGGCTCGCGCACGTCCCCGCGAACACCGTCCGCGTCCGCAAACCTCAGTCGCAGTTCGACCAGCCACGCCATCCCGAGGAGGGCACGTTCGTCAGCCCCGACGATGCGACCCTCGCAAGCCGGGGGTACGTCCAGATCCGGCAGGGCCGCCGGCGCTACTTCGGCGAGGCCGGCGACCGCTACCGCGGCCTAGACGCGACCGTCACCGGCGGCGAGGATCCGACAGTCCGGTACACGACCGACCCGGACGATGACCGGGAGCCGATCTTCGTCGATCGCGAGACCGGCGACGTCGTCGAGGGCAGCGCGGAAGACCTCGACAACGCGCCGGCGAACGAGCTCATCTTCATCCGCAACCCCAGCCCCTTAGAGCAGGACTACGGGGTCCCCGACTGGGTGTCCGCCATCCGAACGATCAGCGCGGACGAGGCAGCGAAGGACTACAACCGCGAGTTCTTCGACAACGACACCATCCCCCGGTTCGTCATCAAGGTGACCGGCGGCGAGCTCACCGAGGAGTCCAAGCGCGACCTCCAGCAGATGCTGCACGGGCTTCGCGAAGAGAGCCATCGGACGGTGATCCTCGAGGTCGAGAAGTTCCAGCGCCAGCTCGACGAGGATATCGAGATCGAGCTGGAGCCGCTCGGCCAGGGGATCAGCGAGGAGATGGACTTCCGCGAGTTCCGCGAGAAGAACGAACACGAGATCGCGAAAGTCCACGAGGTGCCGCCCATCCTGATCGGCGTGACCGAGACGAGCAACCGGTCGAACTCGCAGGCGCAGCGCCACGAGTTCGCCACCGAGGTGATCGCGCCCGAGCAGCACAAGTTCGCCCAGCGGCTGTACGCGATCATCCATCAGACGGCGCTCGGCGTCACCGACTGGACGATCGACTACGAACTGCGCGGCGCCGACCAGCCCAAGGAGAACGCCGACATCGCCCGGCGGAAGATCCAGGCCGTCCGAGGCGCGATCCCGGTCAACCGGGCGCTGGAGATGATCGGCGAGGAGCCACTCCCCGACGACCATCCCGTCGACGGCGAGACGTTGGTCGCGAACGTCGGCAGCGACCCCCGCGGGCAGGTCCCCGGCGCCGGCGGTGGGCGGCCGAGCGAGCAGGCGCGGGCTGCCCACGCCCCGCCGCCCGAGAACAAGCAGGGTGAACGCGACTGGTTCACCGTCGAGGCCGAGCTGCTCGACAAGGAGATCGAGCAGACCCAGTTCGACAGCACGAACCTCGATGAGGGCCTGTACGACTTCGACGAGCAGGAGCTCTACCTCTCGTTCGAACGCGACGAGGGGTCGAACTCGCTGTACGCGTACGTCGACGTCCCGCCGACCGAATGGAGCGCACTCGTGAACGCGTCCAGCCACGGCAGCTACCACTACGACTCGATCCGGCTGGAGTACCCCTACGTGGAGATCACGAACTTCCACGACCGGCTGCCCGAGGGCCCCAGCCCGGATCCTGGCGAAGCGCCGGACGATATCCCGAGCGACATCTGACGACGATCGCCGATGACCGTGGGCGCGCCCGACGTCCCACGCGAGGCACGACCGGGGCACGGAGTTCTACGAGACCATGAGCAACGACAGCAACAGCAAGCGCGGCGAGAAGCGTGGCGTCCTCGGCACCGGTCGTGCCCAGAAGCTCGACAAGACCATGGACGCCGACGCGGACGCCGCCAACGACGAAGACGAACAGGAGAACTAATTCATGACCCCTGAAGAACGCGACTACGTTCAGCGAGCCATCCACGCGATCGAGGGCGACGAGCCGGACGACCGCGCAGTTGGCTACCTCAACACCGCGCTCTCCGAGGAGGGCTGACCCATGCCGCCGGTAGCGAAGGCAGGCGGCGAGCAGTTCCGGAAAGACGTCTCGTTCGTCGCGAAGGACGACGACGAGCAGATCGCCGCCGGTATCGTGATGGTCCCCGACAAGGCGGACCTCCAGAACGACTTCGCTCGCGAGGAGACGATCCGCGGGTTCGCCGACCAGTTCGAGGCGTTCGTCGACGCCGGCGAGGCCGGCGGCGGCATCATGCACGCCGTCTTCCCCGACGGCTGGATGGAGCTCGAACGCAACGAGGTCCTTGACGAGAGCGAGGAGGTCGGCGGCGAGACTGTCGACGCGGGCGCGTGGATCCAGGAGTGGCGGATCGAGAACGACGAGCTCTGGAGCCTCATCACCGACGGAATTCTCGAAGGCTACTCGATCGGCGCGATCCAGGTCGACTGGAACGGCCCGTTCAACCAGGACGAGGTCGACGACGTCGCCGTCTCCGACGACCTCGGCGAGGATGCTCTCGTCTGGGAGCTCGTCGACGGGATCATCCGCGAAGTGAGCGCGGTCGACATCCCGGCGGTCCCCGACGCCCAGATCTTGGAGACGAAGGCCGACGCGGAGAAGCGGCTCGGCGACTACCTCGGTGACCCTGACGGGTTCGTTGAGGAGGCGCTCGCCCGCGGGCACTCCGAGGAGGAGGCCGAGCGGCTCTGGGAGGTGCTCAACGACGCGGTCGAGGCCGATGGCTCTGGCGAGCCCGGTGAGAAGAGTCTCTTCCATCGGATCGGCAAGGCCGCGGTCGACACGTTCCTCAGCGGCCCCGATGCGACGGGCCCGAGCGCCGACCCGACGTTCGCGAAGAGCACCGACAGCCCGGAGTGCTGGGTGTGTGGCGACGCCGCGGAGTACCAGAACGAGGATCCGCCGGGTGAGTTCCTGTGTGCCGAGCACGCTGACCCGCAGGGGGACCGCGTCACCGAACTCTCCGCGGCCACCAGCAAGGACGGCCGGACGCTCTCGCAGTCCAACCAGGAGTCGGCGATGGCGGCGGTCGACGCGAACCTCGACATGCTCGAGGACGCCGGCGTCGACCATGGCATGACCCGATTCACTGACCGCGACGACGTCGACTTCGACCTCTCCGAGCACGACGCCCGCGAGTGGACCGGCGACCACGACGACGAGGGCGAGGGCGAGGAGACGGACGTATCGCCCGTCAACAACGCTGCCGGCGGCGACACGCCGGACGACACCACCAAGACAGACATGCCCGACGACGATCCCGAGGGCGGGGACGACAAGAGCCTCGCCGAAGAGAACGCGGAACAGATCACCGAACTGACGCAGGCGGTCGAAAATCTCACCGAGAGCCTCACCGGGCCCGAGCCGAAGACGGCCGAGATCGAGATCGACGGCGAGTCCTACGAGGTCCCCGAGGACGCGGCGAAGGCTGCGCTCGGCGTGGACGAAGAGGCTGGCGTCGGCGTCGCGGACGCGGTCGAGGAGCTGAAGGAGAAGGCCGAGCGCGTCGACGAGGTCGAGCGCCGGCTGGACACGATCAACCAGCAGAGCGGCCACTCGACGCAGCTCGAACGCAGCGCCGGCGAAGGCGAAGAGGGCGACGAGAGCGGTCTGAAGAGCCTGGGAGAGGCGCTCTCCTAACGGAGTGACTTCATATGGGAACCAACACTATCGACGCGGTCCGGAAGCAGAACCAGGAGGCAACGCTCTACCAGAAGGACATCGGGCTCGCCGAGCTCGACGGCTTCCAGCTCCCCGCGGACGTCACCGAGGAGTTCCTCGCGCGGATGCAGAAGGAGGTCAACATCCTCGGCGAGGCCGACACCATGACGCTCGAACGCCTCGAGATGGACGTCCCCCAGTTCGGCGTGCCCCGGCTGTCGGGCCACACGCGGGCTGAGGAAGCTTCCCGGACGTCGAACTCGGCGGCGGAGTCCGGCGAGGTGTCGTTCAACGCGACCGACCAGAGCTACTACATCCTGGTTGAGCCGAAGCGCGACGCGCTGAAGAACACCCACTACGGGCCCGAGCAGTTCGGCGACTACATCGTCGACGAGTTCGTCCAGCGGTGGGGTAACGACGTGGCGCTGATCGCGATGCGGGCGAACGCCGACTCCGGCAACCTGCAGTCGATCGGTGGCGCCGCTGAGCTCGACACCACGTTCGACGGCTGGATCGCGATCGCCGAAGGCGAAGACTCGGCGAGCAATCGGATCGGTCTGGAGGACACGGCCGACGCCGAGACGTCGACGATGCCCGAGGTCGACAACACGGACGGCAGCGGGAACCCGCAGCCGCTGGACACGAGCGTGTTCAACACGGCGATCCAGACGCTCGACTCGCGGTACCGGGACCAGGACCAGACGGTGTTCCTGATGAACCCCGATCAGGTCCAGCAGTACGCCATGTCGCTCACGGAGCGTGAGGACCCGCTCGGAAGCGCGGTGATCTTCGGCGACAGCGACCTGACGCCGTTCTCCTACGACATCGTCGGGGTGAACGGCTGGCCGACCGAGTACGCGATGTTCACCGACCCGTCGAATCTGGCGTTCGGGCTGTTCGAGGAGATGGAGCTCGACCAGACGACCGACACGGACAAGGTCCACGAGGACCGGCTGCACTCGCGGAACTGGCTGGAGGGCCAGTTCGACTTCCAGATCAAGGAGATGCAGGCCGGGACGCTCGTCACGGGGCTGGCCGACCCGCTCGCGGCCTAACCGGGTGACCTGACATGACGCGAACCACGGTCTATCGGGGCACGCCCGACGACCACGACGACGAACCCCTCGCCGATGTCTACCACAACCACGACGCTGACGACGCGGTCGTGATCAAGGCGCAGGGGACCGAGTACCGTATCCCGGAAGATGAACCGGTCGACATCTACATCGACGGCGAGGAGGCCGACAACTGATGGCGGGCCCCACCACCAACGCCGAGATCCGCGACCGCTACGAGCGCGGTCTCGCGCTCACCGACGGCGCCCGCGGCAACGTCGCGACCGACAGCCCGGCGAACGGCGCCGACACGGTCGTCCCCGCCGACGCGGACGTCCACGTCGTCACGGCCGACGGGACGAACACGGTCGACCTCTCCGACGCCGCCGAGGAAGGCCGCGAGGTGACCGTCGTCCACAACGGCGGCGCGAACACGCCGACGGTGTCGTTCGCCGACGCGGACTTCGTCGGGACCGGACCGGCGAACATGACCGCGGCGGGCGCGACGGCGACCGTCCGCAATATCGACGGCTCGGCTTCGGGCTGGGTCGTTGTCGCCACTGGGAGCGCCTAACCTATGCCCCGCGTTGAGAAGACCCGCGGCGGCAAGGTCTACATCCAGTCGGTCGACCGCTTCTTCGAGCTCGGCGACCAGGCCGACGTCGACACCGACGAGGCCAGCTACCTCGTCGACGAACGCGGCGACTTCGACCTCGTCGACAGCGACGCCACCGATGCTAGCGCCGATGCTAGCGGCGACGACGAGCGTGAGGAGATCGCGCCCCACGAGCTGACGCTCGACGAGCTGGAGGACGCACTGGACCGCGTCGACGACGTCCACGTCCTCGACTCGATCGAGATGCGCGAAGACCAGGGCAAGGATCGCGAGGGAGCGTACGGCCTCATCGACAGCCGCCGCAGCGAGCTGGAGGACTAACCCATGCCTCCCTGGTACGACAGCACCACCATCGCCGACTCGGCGACCTTCGGAGCCGGCGAGACGAAGACAGCGTCGGTCGAGCAGTACCACACGCCAGCCGTCTGCGTCGCCGTCGAGAACCTCGAAGGGAACGCCGACGACACAGTCACCGTCGAGATCGTCGGCGACGCCGGAACCTACGAGGTCGACAGTCGGACGCTCTCAGAGACGGGCGGCTACGTCGTCGACGTTCCGCAGGCGGACTCGGTCCAGGTGACCAGCGCGAACGGGACGACGATCAGCGCCGAAGCGCGGAACAACCCGGGGTGAAAAGCTATGGCTGACAGCGATGATCTCGACATCTACGACGAGTCCGTGCAGCGAGGCATGTGGTACGAACTCCACTTCGGCTCGCACAAGGAGGACTAACCCATGCCTACGACGGGGTACTGCACGCTCGAGGATGTCCGGCGAGCGCTGCGGAAGAGCCAGCTGCCGGGCGACGTCTCCCAGGATGAGGCGATTGCCGTCGACGCGATCGCCGCGGAGACCGAGCCGCTGGAGAAGGAGCTGAAACAGTACTGGTATGCGCCGGCCGGTGCCAGCATCCTCGACGAGGCCACGGCGGTCGACATCCCGACCGGGCCGAAGACGAGGGACGACGAGCACGACATCCCCACGCACGGCGGGTTCGTCCACGGCGCCAGCGAGCGCGAGCGATTCCGGTATCGCGAGAACAGCGACGCGCTGCTGGAGTTGGACCCACGCAACGATCGGCGGCGCGAGCTCCGGCGCGACCCGAAGCGCGAGATCCGGATCGCGACCGGTGAGTATCAGGACGGCTACCAGGACGACCAGCCGGCGTACACGCGGATCCAGTTGGAGCGTCGCGATGTCGAGGCGGTCAACAAGCTGCTCGTGATCGGCGCGGACGGCTCGTACACCGACTGGGTCGCGAGCGACGAGTACAGCGGCGGACTGTGGCCGGACGCGCTCGGCGACGACTACTACGTGCGGCTGAACAACGGCGGAGTCAGCGAGCTCTACATCGACGTCCACGCGCTCGACGACGATCTCGCCAGCCTGAGCAACGGCGTCTACATCGACTTCGATTACGGCCACGAAGGGATCCCGCGAGCGATCCGGCGCGCGGTGGCGCTCAGGGCCGGTGCGGAGCTCGCCGAAGAGGCCGTGATCTCCATTCCGGAGAATGCGACGCTGTACAACGTCGAAACGAAGGCCGACTCGATGCGGGAGAAGGCGGCCGATCTCATCGAGGAGTACCGCCGGGAGGACATGTAGATGGAACTCGACAGCAGCTTCGAGTCCGACCTCCGTGAGGCCGTCCTCAACGACGTCCACGACACACTCATAGGGACGGACGGTCTCGCCGAGGGGGTCCAGACCCACGCCCACGGCCTGCTCCGGGCGTACGGTCAGCGCCACGACTACGACGTCGGGACGCTGATCGACGCCGGCACGCTTGAGGTCGACCGCCAGCCCGGCCGTGTGGTCGCCCGCTGGGGGTGGCCCGAGCCTGCGATCTACTTCGAGCGCGGCACCGTCGACCACGAGGTCCATGCGAAGAGCGCGGATGTCCTCTCGTTCGTCTGGACTGATCCGCCGCAGTGGGTTCGCGAAGAATTCGAGCCCGAGGGTGACGGCTACCGCGTGTTCCTCCCCGAGGTAGAGGTGGAGGGTCTGCCCGAATCGCGGTTCATCCGTGACACGCTGCACTGGCTGCGACGGAGGCTCTCATGACGAGCGTGCATCCGGCGGTCGACTGGGTGCTCGACCAGCTCGCACCGGTCGTCGACAACGTCGCGACCGACTACAGCCTCCGCGACGGGGACCCGGTCGTGCTGAAGCGCGTCGACCGCGATAACAGCCAGGTCTACGACGGCAGTCAGAGCGTGGACATGACTGACCCGATCCACAAGCGGGAGGCGCAGTTGAAGACTGGCGCGTTTGCCGGCGCGTCGTTCGCGGATCAGGGCGGCGATCTCGTCGGCACCGAGCCGATGGTCGACGGTGACGTGGTCGTCTCGGTTCTCCTTGAGGGGATGACCTACCGCGAGTACGGCCACATCGACCCCGACGGCGAGAAGGGAATCCCGTTCGGCGAGCTCGTCAACCGGGTTCGGGACGCCCTCTACGACGAGGTTTCCTACCCGAGCGTCGACGACCCGCGTATGTCGTATCGGCATCTGACGATCGACGATGACCCACAGTCGGACGGCTGGAAAGACTTCTACCGGCACTCGCTCGACGTGACGCTTCACGGCTACGAGGACCTATCATGACAGACTGCACGCACTGCGGCGAGCCCGCCGCGGGCGGCGAGTGGCATCGGTCGTGCTATCTCGCCGCCCTCGGCGCACTGCTCGTCCAGACGACTAACGGAGGTATCGCACGATGACCGCGGGCGCCGCGACGGCCGCGTTCACGGTCGAGAACAGCTACGGCGACGGGCCCGCAACCGATCCGACCTGGTATCAGCCCGGCGTCGACGTCTCCGTGGGCGAGCTCTCGGTCGAGCAAGCGCTCGAACGCGTCCGCCAGCCCGATGACCCGACGCCGGCCGGCTCCCGCGAAGGCAACTGGGAGGGCGCCGCGTCCGTGAGCTTCACGCTCACCGACGACAACTGGCACGACCTCGTGTTCGCCGATGGCGGGACTGCGCTCCCCCACTCGGCGATGCACGCGCCGTCGGCAGCCTGGTACTTCGGCAACGACATGCCCGACGGTACGACCGAGTCTCGGGTTGCGACTGGCGCGATCGTCCCGGAGGCCACCATCAACTACGAGCAAGGGTCGCCGGTCACGGTCGAGCTCACGATCCTCTACGGGTTCGAGCCGACCGACGTCTCCGCGCCGTCGACCATCACCACGCCCAGCGACAACGACATCTTCGAGTGGCATGGGGCGTCCTTCCAGGTCGACGGCTTGGGCCAGTCGCTGATGCAGTCCGCCACGCTCTCGCTCGCCGGGCTCGCACGCTTCCGGCGTGGGCAGAGCCGCCACCCCTACGACGCGGTTGTCGACGCGGTCGAGCCGTCGTTCAGTACGGACGCGACGTTCACCGAGCGCGACCAGCTGGCCATGGCGGTCGACAACGTCGACGATACGGTCGGGAAGGTATCGGCGACGCTGTCGTTCGAGACCTCTCAGGCCACGACGATCGGCTACAACCTCACTGGTGTCCAGCCGAACAGCTACGGCTGGAGCGATCTCGTCACACCGGACACCGACCTCTCGGAGCCGATCGACTACCACGTCGCCGACGTGGAGGTGGCCTAACGTGCTGACCACCGAGACCTACCGGCTCAGCGAGGAGATCGAGACGCTCGCCGACCGGATCGACGAGCTCGACGACGAGCTTGAGGACATCGACGAGTCGACCGATCAGGCGCAGGCCGTGCAGGCGCGCCGCGACCGGCTCACGTACTTCCAGCGCGGGCTTCGCTGGCAGCGCGACGAACAGGACTGGGGCGACGCCGCAATCGAGCTCGGCGCGATGACCGCCGGCGAGAAAGCGATGATGCACCGGGAGGCGACCGACGGTGCCGAGTCCGAAGAGATGCGGCTCTGGTTCGTCGCCGCCAGCACCGTCGACGCCCCCTACCATGCTGACGATCTAGCGGAGACATTCACGAGGCTCTCGAACTGCCATCCCGCGTTCACCGAGTGGGCGGAAGCCCAAGCGAACGCGCTCGGGATCCCGGCCGAGTCGGGAAACAGGTCCTCGACGTCCTCGACGGCGAGCAACAGCTCGGGGACGTCGACCGGCGAGCCCGACTCGACTACCTCATCGTCGTCGGACTCGCCCACGGCATGAGCCTCGACGCGGTCATGGACTGCCCGATCGACTACCTCGAACTGCTTGACGTCTACGCCGCAACACGACCCCAGCTATGAGCGAGTTTAGTACCGAAGCCGAGCTCTCCCTCGTCGTACCCGAGTCGGAGCTGCGGAACGCTCGCCAGCAGATCGAATCCGGCATCGGTGCGACCGAAGTCGGGATGACCGACGGCGGGACGATGTCCGCGCAGTCCGCAGGCGGCGACCGTGGCGGACGGGCCCGGCGTCGAGCGCGACGCTCGTATCGCATGGAGCAGTCGAGGACCGAGTACCTCGAAGACGCTGTCGTCTATCTCGAATCCATCGACGACAAGGTCGGCGACGGAGGCGGCGGGCTCGCCGGTGGGATTCTCGACACCGTGCTCGACACGGGCGGTGACGCCGGTGGAGCTGCCGCGCTCGCGGGCGCGGCATCGGCGCTCGGTGGCGCGGCGTCGTCACTCTTCGGTGCAGCTGGCGCGCTCGGCGCCGCGGCCGCGGCGCTCACCACGTCCGACCTGCTCTCCGGCGAGTCCGTCTCAGTAAAGCGCCCGGGGTGGACGCCGCTCGCTGTCGAGAATCCGGGCACGATCAGTGTCGACAAGCCCGGCTGGGTGCCGCTCGCGGTCGAAGACCCCGGGACGATCGGCGTTGACGCGCCCGGAAGCATCCCCGTGGAGGATCCGGGGCCGCTCGCGGTTGAACAGCCGACGCTCGCCGTGGAGCGCGACCCATTGCCGATCGACCGTGACCCGCTGCCCGTCGAGGATGTCGGTCCGATCGCCGTGGATGTGTCGGTATCGGCCGATGGATCCACAGGGACAGGTAGCGGGAGAGGTAGTCAAGGCGGCGGCCAGGGCGATGACACACTGTTCTCCATCGGAGGCGACAACGGCATCAACATCGGTGAAGGCTTCGTCTCCGTCGGTGGCGAGACCGGCATCCAGGTCGGCAACCGAAACCGCGATGGCGGCCGGCAGTCTTCGACGGGCGGCGGAACACGGGACCTTTCTGTCTCGGCCCGGACCGAAAGCAGTGTTACCGTCGACACGAGTGGTCTCGACCGCTTGAAAGACGAGATCACTAGCGCGTTCGATGACTCCGTGCAAGAGACCCGGGACGACCTTCAAGACCAGATTGACGAGCTCAAATCCGAACTGGATAGCCTCCGGAGAGATATCACTGGCCGCTGAGAGACCACACGTCGAATTTTTATGACACTCACCAATCGAATCGTCCTCGAGGTCGACGTCCAGGACGAGAACGACCAGACACGAACCGGCGTCTTCCAACTCCAGGACGATCTCAACGTCACCGGCAACATCCCACGCGGATATCTCATGGGGTCGCGCGGGACGGTTCTCCGCCAGATCGTCAACATCGGGAATGACCTGCTGCCTGAGGACCTCGCCGACGATTTCCCCGACGATCTCGACAATCGGAAGGGCTTCTGGGTCGACGGCGGTGGCGGCGAATACCTCCAGACCATCACAGGGAACGCAGGCCCAACTGAGGATCCATGGGGTGACGGATCTGCAGACGCCGGGGACTACAACCAGTATGACGCCAGCGGTGATGTCCCGCTCGTCGCGAAAAAGCAAGTGCTCGAATGGTATCTCGCACAGGCAGAAAGCGACTCTCAGGGCCGCACCCGTCTCCACTACGGGCTGTGGACGGACGGATCCTACAGTGAGAGCGCGGGCGTGTTCGGCCAGCCGATGGCGGTTGCCATCCCCGAAGCCACGGTGACGGATGACCCGGACGACCCGAGCGTGATCGAGGTCTCGCTCGAATGCTCGTGGGCGGCGCTGTTCCCCGACCACGTCGTCGAGGCTGCCGAAAACGTCCAAGAGGAAGCCGCTGAGCTCATCCCCGACTTCTAATCACTCATGAAATACCTGTACACGACGCCGCTGTTCGAGGCGGCCACCACCGACGAGTCGGATAGTCTCGGCCAGCAGCTCGCCGAGCTCGGCCTGCTCGACGGCGACAGCGCCGCAGTCGAGTCACTCAGTTCGGAGGCTGCAGACCTCACGCTCGAGGGGCAGTTCCGCTGGGGCGACGAGATCTCGCCGATGCTCGCCGGCGAGCTTGAGGAACTTGCCGATGCTGGGCTCAGTCAACTGCCGCTCTACCAGCGTGGCGACGGCCGATATGGAAACCGCGGCTGGTACGAGGCCGCGAGCGCGGATGTCGAGCCACTGCACGCGAACCGGCGCGACGTCTGGAGCTATACGCTCAACCTCACATTCGTCGGCACGAAAGCAAACTACTTCCGGGCAGTCAAGACGAACGCGTGGCAGACCAATCACCCGTGGGGGAACTCCGTCGACGCACTTATCGGGATCCCGAGCTCGGCTCGGAAGGTCCGCTGGGTAGATCGTAAGTCCGAGACAGTAGCGCCAGCGAGCGCGGTCGAGACGATATCGGGCGAGCCAGGCGACGTCGCACTCTTCGACGTTATGGACGGCGAAGCTGCGATCGACGCCGAGAAACCGACGCTCATCTACGAGACCACGTATCCCGACGATGTCCGCGTGGGTGTCCGTCTCTACGATACCACGGGCAATGCAGCGAAGTTCGCGAACAACGGGGACGGTCCTCGACAGTGGCAGATCGTCCACTCAACCGGTCACGATATCGAGGCCCCGGTCGTGCTCTCGAACGGCGTACTCCGTGTAACGCTCGACGAGTTTTCGTCGCCGAACATCACTGCCGAGCGCTGGGACGACAGTGCTGGGACATGGTCGAGCGTCGACGCGGTCGAAACAGCGGGCGCGGACACGGACTGGGAACTCTACGATATCGACATCACGGACCTCGGGATGAGCGACATCCGCGCCCAGCTAGAGTTCGAACACCCAGACCAGGGACTCTACGACCTCAACGCGAGCCTCCAGACCGGCCGCGAGTCGGTTCTGTTCTTCATCCCTGAGAACGAATCGGAATCCGTCCCGTCTGGGTTGCAGGGGTGGCTCGATCCGATCGCAGCCGAGTGGTTCCTGGATCCGTCCCAAGAGCGGACGCTCGTCCGTCGGAAAGAAGTTCGGCGATAGCGACTCGGCGCCCCGATGATAGCCTCGAAGCCCCGAGGCGGAGGGCGTGGGCGAGACGTGACTCTTCATACTTCATCAGATAGCGATGACCACACAACTGCATGATCACGGAGAGGAATTCATCATGGATCTCGTGTTCCGCGGGGACACGATCACCAAGCCGAGCAACGTCACGCTCGGCCTGTTCCATGATGGCGAGGTATCGGGCGACACGACCAACGGCGACGACCTGAACGACAGCTCGGACATCGGCGACATCACGACCGAGCCATCGGGGTCGGCGTACGCGCGGCAGTCGGCATCGTTCGACACGACGGACTTCACGGTGCTGTACGAGAGCGGAAACTGGCAGGCCGAGATCGCGACTCAGGATTTCGACGTCTCGGACTCCGACCAGGAGGTCGACGCCTACTTCGTCCTCGTCGAGTTCCAGGCCGATACTACGAGCGACGGGTCGCCGACCGACCACCTGTTCTGGACGGACACGCTCGACAAGGCGTACAACCTGAGCAACATCAGTGACACGGCAAAACTCGCGGACGGGAGCTTGATCATAACGTGATCGGGTGACAGTAGATATTTCAGGGCCGGTTGTATAGCGTGGTTTATGAATCGGCGGCAGTTTCTCCTGGGTGCCGCAGGAAGCCTGGGATTCGCAGTTTCCGTCTCAGACTTAGACATGACAGAACACAGATTCCCTGAGGACGCAGGGACCGGAGCACACTCGAGTGGTAGCGGCGACAAGAACGACGCGGCAAACTTCGCGCAGGCGTATGACGCGATCGGGAAGACTGACTACGCGAAGGGACTGACGTTCGACGTTGACTACACCGTGCCGGAGGTGACGATCGACATGGAGAAGGCGGTCGTCTCCGACGACAGCGCGACCGCGACCCAGTCCGGGGAGAGTCGGACTGGAGTGGCGTACGTGCAGGAGATGGACGCCGTCACGCGAAGCCTTACGGATGGCGCGACGAACTACATCTATCTCAACCTCGATCTGGCGACCGACAATGACGCGTCCTACCATATCGACACGGACAAGACGCCGCCGTCGGCGCCGTATCTCTTCCTCGGTTCAGTGGACACCTCGGCAGACGTCTACCAGTTGGCGAACGAGCTGCCGAGCGAGGAGTTCGAATCGATTAGTACAGATCAACTCTCAATCACCGGGCAGTGGCACGACATTCGCGACTACGGTGCGGTCGGGGATGGCACCACGGACAACAGTCAAGCGATTCTCGACGCAATCAATGCCGCAGACAGCGACGGCGGGAACGTTATCATTCCACCGGGCGACTTCTACTATCAAGACCAGCTCGTATTCACAGCGATTAGTGACGTTCTTGTCACGGGATTCGGCAACCAGTCGATCCTCCGCCACGATGACGTTGGTGGCACTGGCGGGTTCCGATTCGAAGGCGCTACTCGACGCGTTACGCTCCAACGGTTCCGGCATCTCGGCGACCCCAGTACCACCGAGAAACAGCAGGGAATATCAATTGTTGGAGACACAAACGGCAACGTTCCAAAGAACTGCCTCGTCCGTAACTGTGTCCTCGAAGACTGGGGTGGCGATGCCATCGTCTGGTTTGGAGACGGTGGGGTCTCTGCTGAAGACATATCTGCAATCGGGAATAAGATTGTAAACTGCGGAGACGATGGGATCAACCCCGGCGCTGGCGACGGCGTTGTCGGGGGCGAAGTCCGAGATAATATTATCCTTGACCCGAACGACCGAACGAACGACGGTATCCATGTCTCTATTAGCGCGAATCAGGTTGAGGTTGTTGAGAACCGCATCGTTGGAACAAATATAGGCATCGGCCTCTTTGAATCCCATCAGAACACCATCCGAGGGAACCGAATCGAGAATACACAGTCACACGGCATTGACACAAAATCCGGCGATGCCACGAATAACTTCCAGAACAAAATTCTCGGCAATACTATCATTTCACCTTCTGGGACGGGGATACGTGTAGGGAACGGGGAAGACCACGAAATCAAAAACAACACGATCGAAGGCGCAAACCGTGGCATTCAGGCGAATGTTCGAGGACTCAATATTGTCGGGAATGAAATCATTACACCCTCCGACTACGGAATCGTCCTCAGTATTTCTGGCAACAATTCTCATTCGAAAACCAGCGACAATTATGTGTCCGGAACCGTCAATAATAACGGGATTTTCATCGACGCAAGCCGAGTGGCCCTCGTGGGGAACACGCTGACTGACGCAGACATCAACGAAAGCGGTGGCGACTACAACACTATTCAAGATAATATTGCGCCCGGAGGAGTCAGTGTGAGCGGGACGAATTCCCAGAGCGGTGGGAACATCACGTCGTAACGTTCGGCGCTCTGCTTAACGCGGCGTCCAATCTTTTCTGGATCTAATTTAACGGTATTTTCTTGTACAAGATATAACTGAGTCCGGTCGGTCGCGATTACGAGCACTGTCCTGTCGAACAACCCCCTTGACGCCCAGAGAGATCCATGCCCGAACTCGGAACCCAAGACCTCGGCACTATTGAACTCGGCACGCCCAGCAGCGAGACAACCGTCACCGCGACCGCAACCGGATCATACGCGACAGCGTCCGGCGGCAGCGCCTCGCTCACCACCACCGGGACGCTTACCGCGACCGGCGCGATCGCGTCGACGTCGCCCGGTGGCGC
>NZ_SBIR01000018.1:0-54328 GCF_004521895.1 Halorussus marinus | reverse complement strand
TCTTCAAAGAGCTAAAACGCCGAACGAAACAGTTCGCCAATCATTTTCGCCACGCGACTCACCGCTCTGCCGAAAATTGGTTGCAGACCTTCGCCTTCGCATGGAATCAGCTAATCTGAACAATGCCCGAAGCCGAAACGGGGACTCGGACGACGGGAGGGCGTGGTCGCGGGATCGGGGACCGGTCCCCCGAGTCGGAGTTAGTTCGAGTCGACGCTGTCCCGCACCGAGACGAACGCCGCGCCGTCGGTCTCGAACCGGGTGATCTCGCCGGCGAAGCGGTAGGCGTCCTTGCCGCCGACGACTCGTCCGGAGACCGTCCCGTCGGCGATCTCGTCGAAGGCGTTGATCGATCCGTGCTCGGGGTCTTTGGCGACGTCGCCGTCCACCTCGAACTCGTAAGTCGTCACCTGATTTGGCGAGCTCGAGCCGTCTATGACTACCAAATTCGGGAGTGCGCCATCGGTCGAGGGGTCAGCCTGGAGCGAGGATGGCTCGACTTGGCTACCGTTTTTGTATACCGTCGCGTTACCGTCGAGGCTGAACTCGGTGACTTTACCGGCGTACTCGTAGCTGTCGGTGCCGCCGCCGACGATACCCTCGACATCGCTGCTGTCAATGGTGTCCTCGTCGTCGATGCTGGCGTCGCGCGCGGTGCTCTTCTCGATCGTGTCGGTAACGGTAAAGCGGTAGGAGGTAGACCCCGAACCGTCGCCGGAGATGCTGAGTGTGTTCGGTAGATCGGCCGTCTCAGTTTGCGACTCCGTCTGCGTGCTCTCCTGTGAGGTCGAAGAACCATCAGTGTGTTCCCAGACCCGCACCCAATCGACTTCCATCGTGTCGCCCCACTGCTCGCTGAAATCGGGCTCGCCGGTCTTGCCAACGTGGATGTTCAGCATCATATAGAACGGGGCGCCGGTCCGCATCGACTCCATCGCTGTGGCATTGGTGTGAGTGCCGACACGATTGCCGTCGACGTACATCTCGATGCGGTCTTCGAACCACGCACAGCCGTAGACGTGCCAGTTCGTGGTCGAGTCGATACCGTCGTACGCCATCGTGTCGGAGGCGTGGTTACCGCTCATCCCGCCACTGGTGTCGTAGTGGATATTGTGG
Source organism: Halorussus marinus (assembly GCF_004521895.1). Lineage (NCBI taxonomy): Archaea > Methanobacteriati > Methanobacteriota > Halobacteria > Halobacteriales > Haladaptataceae > Halorussus > Halorussus marinus. The sequence continues at coordinate 53,212 of NZ_SBIR01000018.1, read as the reverse complement.
CTCGATCGGTTCGGATTGTTGCCGAGCATCTCGAAGAAGTCGATCTCGGGCGGCCAGTTCGGCGTCGGCGCGTTCGACTTCGCCCAAAACGCCGGAAGAAGTCCATGACGGTCGGGGGTGCGGATTTTGGCCTCCCAGTAGGAGCCAGGACCGTAGTAGTGCTTGTTCTTGGTGTGGACGGATCCGGCGTAGACAGAATCGGGACCGCCATTGTGAGTCACCGCCAGTTGTAGCTTCTCGTTTTCGACCTGGACGTTGTCTTCGGAGATGCGCTCGTAGGAGGCGGAAGTATCCATTCCCCAACCGAAGCCGATACCCCACTTGTCGGTGTCGAGCGAGCCGGCCTCGAACTGGTCCTCGAAGGCCAGTTCCCAGTCGTCGGAGTTCGCGGGGCCGCCCTCGTCGGCCGTGGCCGAGGAGGCACCGAGACCGAGTGCGGCGACGCTCGCGCCTGCCAGCCGCATGTACTCGCGGCGGCCGAGGAGCTTCGAGTCGTTCTCGCGGTTGTCGGGGGCGGTCGTTTCGGGGGAGCGTTCGCGTGCAGTATCGTCGCGTGCCATGCAATTTTCAATGGTTAACCGGTCATTGATATAGCTTCCGGAAATCTTCAATGACAGGTCTAGGATTTAAGTGTAAGCTATCGGGGGCGCGCTCAATCGGAAACGGGACGTTGACCGTTTCGTCCCGTTGCAACGGTCCGGTAAGGTCACATTACCCGCCGGAGACCGCCGATAACGACCGTTCGTTGAACCGCGGCCGTCCGCGTTACTCCGGGACTAGGCGTCCGTCAACGTGTCGCAGGGAAGTCGGCCGCGCCACCCGTCTGCGGTTGGGAAACGGACCGTTACCCGGACGTCGGGACCGCGCGCGCTCACTTACCGATCACAACGTGCGGTTGAACCCGAGAAACCCGGAGTTTAGAGATCGCAGTTCCGGCCTACTAATTCAATAGCCCGCAATCAATTTAACTAAGGCCGTGGTTAGTCGAGTCGTATGCGTCGGTCAGAGAACCTACCTAACGCGACACAGCAGCGCGGCGACGACCAGCCCCCGTCCGAGCGGCGACCCCCGAACGACGCCGAGGCGGACCGCGGTTCGAGCCGACGGCGGTTCCTCCGACTCTCCGGTGGGAGTCTCGCCGCGGTTGGTCTCGGAACGACGGCGGCGCTCGGCGCTCAGGACACCGAGGGCGGCCCGCCCAACCCCGACGCGTGGTCGCCGGCCTTCGAGGACACGTTCGATGCGGAATCGCTCGACGAATCGGCCTGGAGCGTCGGCTGGGGATGGGGCGACGAGTCGACCGCCAGCGACGCCACGATCGTTCCCGAAAACGTAAGCGTCGACGGCACCGGCCTCCGCCTCCGAGGCACCCACGACGGCGACTCGGTGTTGACCGGCGGGGTCAACACCAGAGGCAACGTCGAGTTCGGTCCCGGCAGTTACGTCGAGGCCAAACTCCGATTCCCCAGTCGGGTCGGTTTCCACCCCGCGTTCTGGGGCCAGCCCGCGACCAACGACTGGCCGCCCGAACTCGACGTCGTCGAGTTGGCTCAGGACGGGAGCGGGCGCGACGACACCCACACGTCGCGTCACTTCATGCACTACTCGGTCTCGACGACCCCCGGCGACGACTCGACCAGCCAGCGGGTCAGTAAGTTACACCAGCCCGGCGACGACCTCACCCAGAACTTCCACATCTACGCCGCCGAGTGGCAGAACGACCGGATCACCTACTACGTCGACGGCCAAGAGATCAAAACCTGGACCGACAGCACGATACTCGAGTCGTTCCGGAAGGGCGCGCCCTTCTACCTCAAGTTGAACTTGAGCATCAACGTCGACGGCGACCTCAGCGAGTCGCTCGGTCGGGCCGACCGCTCCGAGCAGTGGGGCGAGACGTTCGACGCCGAGTGGGTGCGCGTCTGGCAGCAGTAGGCCCGTTCGGTCAGAACACCCGCTCTATTTCTGTTTGGCCGCGAGCCGATCACTCCCAGACTCGCGTCCAGTCGACGACGAACTGTTCGTCCCACTCCTCGTCGGTCGGCGCGGTTCCGATCTTGTTGACTTCGAGCGTACACATCAGGTAGAACGGCGCGCCCTTCGCCATCGCGTCCAGCACCGTCGGATCGGTCGTCACCATCGCCGGCTCGCCGTCGACGTAGTGGACGATCCGGTCGCGCCGCCAGTCGACCCCGTAGACGTGGAAGTTCTGGGTGAGGTCGTCGCCGGGCGTGTAGGACTTGCCCATCCCCTCGTAGGTCGACCTATCGCCGGGGTTCGTCGAAGTCGAGTAGTGGAGGTGGTGGTGAGAGTAGTGGGTGTCGGGGCGCCCGCCGCCCTTCTGGAACAGTTCGACGACGTCGATCTCGGGCGGCCAGGTCTCGTCGTTCGGTTTGGCCCAGAACGCCGGCAGAAATCCGTCCCGGTCGGGGAACTTGATCTTCGCCTCGAAGTACGAGCCGGGCTCGACGGTCACCTTGTTCTTGGTGTTCACCGACCCTGAGAGGATCTTGCCGCCCTCGTGGCTCGCTTCGAGCCTGAGCTGGCCGTCGGTCACCGTCACGTTCTCGGGCACCATCCGGGTCGGGCTCGTCCGGGTTCGGGTCCCCCACCCCCAGCCGGTCTCCCAGGTGTCGCTGTCGAGCGACCCGTCCTCGAAGCGGTCTTCGAGCGCGATCACCCTGTCGGCGCGGTTCGGCGGGCCGCCCTCCTGAACCGCTGTGGCGGTGTTTCGGCCGGCGCTCAGTCCGGTCACGGCGACGGCACCGCCGAGCAGTTTCACGTACGACCGACGGCTGGTGGTGCGGACGTCGTCGGAATCGGAACAGTCGCGTTCGGTGGAACGATCGGTCTCCTCGTGCGAATCGCTCGACCCCTCGACAGATGGCGAACCCCCTCCCTCCCGGTTTGTCTCCTCGTCAGGAAGCATCAGTGACCGCGTGTAGTCGCCGCTAGAACTTCAAAGCATCCTCCGAATTCATATATTACACACGATTTACTATATGTCTGCGTGACGGATATCTTGTACGTCGGTCGCGATCGCGACACGTTTTAGCTGGCCCGTCACTCGAGATACCCCATGTCCGAGAGTCGCCGTTCGACGTCGCGGTCGACCGCCTCGGCGGCGGGGTCGCCCTCGAAGTCGGAGTAGCGTTCCGTGCCGACCGGCTCGACGAACGGCAACGGGCGCCCGTCCATGCGCTCGCTCGCGGGAACGCCGAGGGTCGCGAGCACCGTGGGCGCGACGTCGAAGAGGTGGGCGTCGCCGACGCCGGCCGAGGCGTCGACGCCGGCGCCGGCGGCCGCGACGATTCCGTACCGCTTGTGGTTGTGCGACTGCCACGGCTCGCCGAACTCGTCGCCGAGCAACAGCGACGAGAGGTAGTGGTCGTAGTCGGCGGGCACGAGCACGACGTCGGCCGCGTCCTCGACGTACGGGCCGTCGAACACCGCCTCGCGGGGCAAGACGGCGTCGAACACCGCCTCGCCGTCGGGCGTCCGGACCTCGCGGAGCGCCTCGATCAGCGACTCCCTGACCGCGTCGTACTCCTCGGGCGCGACGACGCCCTCGGGCTCGCGGCCCGCCACGTTGAGCCGGATTCCGCACTCGATGCGCGAGCGCATGTATGCCGCCGACTCCGGGAACGACACCCGCTCGGTCCCGGCGCGAATCGCGTCGTCGGGCACGTATTCGAGCGCGAGGTCGTCGAGGCCGACCGCTTCGAGGGCGGCGCCGAGGCGCTGGCTCGTGAGTCCGACCCGAGCGGCGAGGTCGAGCGCGCGTTCGAGCGGGGACGGCGTTCGGTCGGCGTCGGCCTCGCCCCGCATGAGGTTGTTGCGCACCACCGACGACCACGAGGGGAGCGAGCCGCCGCCCCGGGTGGTCTCGGCGTACCCCCGGTTTCTGAGAAACTCGTTGACGCGGAACTCGTAGCCGTCGTACTCGCCGATGCCGTGGTCGCTGGCGACCACGACGGTGTCCGGATCGCACTCCTCGAGGATCGCGTCGATCTGTTCGTCGACCGCGGCGTACGCCGCCCGGATCGCCCCGTCGTCTTCGGGGAGTTCGTGAAACACGGTGTCGGTGTACTGGAACTCCACGAACCCGAACTCGGGGTCGAACCGGTCGGCGAGATACCGGAACGCTTCCCCCCGCATCCGGGCGGCCTCCCGGTAGCCGTCGATCGTCTCCCCGCGGTCGCGGTCCGAGAGCTCCCCGGGCGCGTAGACGCTGTACCCGCCGATCGCCGCCCGCACGTCTTCGAGGAGCCCCGCCGGGTGGCACTCGGGGTCCTCCGGGGCGGTGTAGCCCGGCACGAGCGCGCCGTCGAACTCGCGGGGCGGGTAGGTCACCGGGACGTTCACGACGACGCTCGACAGCCCCCGTCGATCGAGCACCTCCCAGAGGGCGTGTTCGCGGACGTGGCTGTGGTTGACGACGTCCCAGTCGTAGCCGTCGAACGTCAGGAAGTCGAACACGCCGTGCTTGCCGGGGTTGACCCCGGTGTACAGCGACGGCCACGCGCTCGGGGTCCACGGCGGAATCTGGGATTCGAGTCGGCCGGCGACGCCGTCCGCGAACAGTCGGTCGAGCGTCGGTGTCGCCCCGGCCTCGAACAGCGGATCGAGCACCGGGAAACACGCCGCGTCGATCCCGACGAGTAGCGTCCGCATCGACGTGGTCGCGGTCACGCGACGGCCTCCGTCGGCCGGCGATCGCGTCCGGCAGACCCGCACGCGCCCGTCGGGGTGACCGAACTCACTCGACTCGGGACGGGCGGCACCGACCGGGCGGCGCCGCTCGAAACTGCGTCCATCACGACACGACCACTACCCGAATAGAATAAAAGATACCGGCTGTCTGTGAACTCAGGGCGGCGTCGAGCGCCGGGCCGCCGAGAGTCCGACCGAGCCCGGTCGTCGCTCGACCGATCAGTAGGTCACGAACTCGTAGAGCTTCTTTGCGACCCACAGCAGTTTGCTCGATCGGACCTCGTAGTACGGGACCAGCTCGGGGTTGAACTTGCTCTTGTACCGGCCGAGGCGCTCGACCGCGGCGCGACCGAGGTCGTAGCGCTCGATCGAGTCCAGCTCCGGGTCCGTGAGTATGTCCTCGACGATCCGCCAGTGGAGGAGGCTGTTGACGCTCAGCCCGTCGTAGTCGGCGCGCATCCCGCCCTGCCAGAAGTAGGCGGTCTCTCCGGAGTAAAGCACCGAGACGCCGCCCAGAAACGACCCGTCGGGGCTCGCGGCGGTGTAGACGCGGGCGCGGTCGCCGAGCGCGGCCACGATCTCGCGAGTGTAGGCCCGCGGCGTGGGGAACTCCGCGCCCTGCTCGGCGAACCGCTCGCAGTAGTCGTCGTACACCCGAACCGCGTCGGCGGCGCCGCCGACAGTGACGTCGAGGTCGGTGTCTTCGAGCTTGCGTATCTCCGATCGGAGGTCGCGGGTGAACCCCTTGAGAACCGACTCGGCGTCGGTCTCGCGCAGGTCCAGCGCGTAGGTAAATCGCGGGACGACGTCGAACCCGTCGCGCAGGTACGGCCGGGGGTCGACGTACTCGGTGCTGAAGACCATCGCCACCAGCGTGAGCAGGCTCCCCTCGCGAAGCGTTTCGAGCAGTTGCTCGGTGAACGTCCGGTTGACGCGCTCGCGCTTTCGCTGTTTGGGGCTGTTCGACGCGACGATCGGCCCCATCCGGGAGAGACTGAACCCCGGGATCGGCGAGAGCACCGCCCGGACGCCGGCCAGTTCCCTGACGAACGCGGGGAGAAATCCGACCGGTTGTTCGCCGCGGTAGCCGACGTACAGCCGTAGCTCCCCCGTCGCGTACTCGTCTACGACCCGAAGCACCTCCGGTGAGTGAAACACTTCAGTTCCGGTCGCCGGCAGACTATTCTCCCACTCCCCGAGTGTGACTCTTCTCACGTTCATCGACACAGTAGCCGTCAGGCGTACCACTATCGTCAGTCTCTTAAACATTTGGCCGGCCTCGCCGGAGCGAGACCATCCCGTCGCCCGATTCGCCGACGCGCCGAACGTACCGCCAGCGCTACCGATACCGGAAGCGAGACGGCAGTTCGTCCGGACGAGACGGGGGCGGTCAGAGGACTCGGCTCAGAACCCGAACACCGGGAGAAATCGGAAGGTGAGATACGCGCCGACGGTGGCGATCGCCGGGACGATGTTCTGCATCAACACGACCCGGGCGGTGGTCGCGGGCTTGAACAGGTCCCCGCCACTCGGGGCGCTCTCGGTGGGCTCCTCGCCGATCGGCGGTAGCTCCTCGCCCGGCTCGTCGCCGGCCAGCGCGTCGACGGTCACCGGCGGGGTCTGCTGGTCGCCGACGACCTCCGAGACCGTGACCGGACGGGTCGCCCGGCCCCAGCCGAGTCCCACGATCGACATCGTCGCGATGACGACGAAGCTCGCCGGGATCCCCAGCGCCGAGAGGAACACCACGAGCGTGGAGCTGACCCCGGCGACGACGATCGCGGCGGTCAGGGGCAGTTCGGTGATGTCGCTTCCCATCGTCTCCAGCGTCCGGCGGGCGATCGTGAACGCGCCGATCGCGACCGCGACCCCGCCGAAGATGATCGCGGGGTTCATCGCCAACTCGCCGCTACCGACCAGCGGCGCGACAGCGTTGGCGATGTTCGAGGTGCCGGAGCTGAACGCCATCAGACAGCCGATCGCGACGACCGTGATCGTCCCGATCAGCTCCCGGCGGTTCGTGGTCGGGTGGACCCGCGGGATCGGGACGACGCCCGACCGGTCGACTTCGAGGAGCGGCCCGGTGCTTCGCTCCATCGCGACCGCACGGTTGAGCCGCGCGTAGAAGTACCGGCCGATGATCAGCGACACCCAGAAGCCGATGATCGGCGAGACGACCCACCAGACGAGGATCTCGCCCATGACCGCCAGATCGAGGACGCCGCCCGCCAGCCCCAGCCCCGCGATCGCGCCGACCGCGGTCATCGACGTCGAGGCCGGCACCCCGAAGACGTTGCCCACGAGGAGCGCGATCCCGATGAAAAACAGCACCGTGATCGACGCTTCGAGCGTGAACACGGCCGGATCGACCACCAGTTCGGTCCCGAGTTTCGTCACGACGTTGCGGCCGATAGTCCACGCGCCGATGAAGAAAAACACGCCCATCAGCGCGGCCGCCCCGCTCTTCGAGATCGCGTCCGCGCCGACCGCCGGGCCGAACGCCGGTCCCGTCGTCGACCCGCCGATGTTGTAGGCCACGAACATCGAGACGAGGACGCCGACGACGAGCAGGAGTTCGACCATCAGCGGTCTCCGTCCGTGGCGTCGTCTTCGGCGTTCTCGGCGTCGTCTCCGTCGCCCAGTTGCTCTTCGAGGGTCTTCTCGACGGTCTCCTCGACGGTTTCGTCGACCGTTTCGGTGACCGTCTCCTCGACCGTCTCTTCGACAGTCTCCTCGACGGTCTCGCCGACAGTCTCTTCGACGGTTTCGCCGACCTGCTTTTCGACCGCGTCGCCGACTTTCTGCTCGACGGTTTCACCCACTTTCTGCTCGACGGTCTCGCCGACAGTCTCTTCGACGGTCTCCTCGACCGTCTCGCCCACCGTCGCTTCCACGGTCTCGCCGACGGTCTCCTCGACCGTCTCGCCGACCTGTTCTTCGACCGCGTCGCCGACCGTCTCGTCGACGGTCTTCTCCACCGTCTCGCCGACCTTCTCTTCGACCGTCTCGTCGACCGTCTCCTCGACGGTCTCTTTGACCGCGGTGGTCATCCAGTCGGGGTCGAATCGGGCCATCTTCCAGACGACGTGGATGACGTACGACAGGAGGACGCCGAACCCGAACGCGAGTCCGACGGCGTTGCCGGCCACGACGATCAGCCCGACCGAGATCGCGATCAACAGCCCGTAGGTGAGGTCGACGATCGAGTCGACCCGGCTCGGGTTCATCGCTCACCCGAACCTTCGGGGGACCGTTCGATCGCGTGAGCGAGCCGCTTCCTACCAAATATGCGAGAATACACGGATACTATTACAGAGTGGCTCTCGGTTCAAATACCTTGGCAAACGCGGCGGGTCTCGGCGCGTCGGCACCTATGGCTCGCGGATTCGCGGTGTCGACGCTACGACTCGGACCAGACGGTGAGCGTGGCGATCGCGAGCGACCCCGCGAGCCACGCGAGCAGGCCGACGACGCCGGCGGCCGACGAGACGGGGGCGCTCGACTCGACCCCCCCGACGACCGTCGAGAGTACGAGCCCGCGGAACGCGCTGTTCGGGCTGAGTGAGAGCGCCGCGCCGAGCGCCTCGTCGGGAACGACGCCTCCGGCGAGCCCCGCGACGATCCCGGCGTCGAGGCCGATCACCAGCGCCAGTCCGAGCGCGACCGCCAGCACGAGCCCGGTCCGGGTCGTGGTCGCGGCCGCCGAGATGGCGGTCGCCGTCGCCGCGAGCACCAGCGCGAACGCCGCCGAGAGGACGACGAACCGGAGGTACAGCACGGGCGAGTCCGCCGCGCCGTGGGACGCGATCACGGTCGTCCCGACGCCGCCGAACAGGGGCACGAGCGCGGCGACCGCGACCAGCGGGACCGCCACCGCGACGACCAGCGCCGACGCCCGGCCCAGATACACCCCGAGGACGTAGGTCGGCCGCGAGACGGGATACGTTCGGAGCACGTCGAGTTCGCCCCGCTCGCGGTCGCCGAGGATCGCCCGGTAGCCGACCGCCAGCGCGAGCGCCGGCACCAGCACCTCGACGGGCGTCAGCAGGTCGAGCACCAGCGGGACGTATCCGACCGCCTCGCCGGTCCACCCGAGGACGCCCACGATCGCGCCGAATCCGGCCGCGAGCGCGAGGAACGCCCGGGTCCGAGCCACCGTTGTCAGCTCCCGGCCCGCGACCGCGAACAACTGGTCGATCGACTGGCGGTTCATCGCTGGCCCCCGTCGGCGCTGGCGCTGATCGCGGGCGAGTCCCGGTCGTCGTCGGCGGCGGTGAGCGACAGGAACGCCTCGCGAAACGACTCCGCCCCGGTCCGGGCCGCGAAGTCGGCGGGCGAGCCGTCCGCGACCACGTCGCCGCGGTCGAGCAGGAGGACGGTGTCGGCGGTCTCGGCGCCGGCGAGGTTGTGGGTCGCCACCACCACCGCCATTCCGTCGTCGGCGAGGTCGCGCGCCACCTCGAAGATGTACTCGGTCATCCGGGGGTCGAGGTCGCCGGTCGGCTCGTCTAAGACGACGACCGACGGCTCGCCGAGGATCGCCTGCCCGATGCCGAGGAGTCGGCGCATCCCCCCCGAGAGGGCGTCGACTCGGCGGTCGGACGCCTCGCCGAGACCGACGCGATCGACGATCGCCGACACGTCGACCTCGCGGTCCAACAGGTCGGCGTAGAACTGCAGGGTCTCCTCGACCGTGAACGCCGACCGGAAGTCGGGGTTCTGCGGGAGGTAGCCCACGTCGCGACCGGATCGGTCGCCGGCGGTCAGCCTGACTCGACCGTCGTCGGGCGGCGTCAGGCCCAGAACCGCCCGGAGCAGGGTCGTCTTTCCGGACCCGTTCGGGCCGACGAGCGCCGTCACGCTCCCGGACGCGACCGAGAACGACAGGTCCGAGAACACGTCGACCTCGCCGAACGAGTGGCTCAGCCCCTCGACGTCGAGGACGGTCGCTCGGTCGCTCGACTCCTCGCTCTCTCGCTGGGTGGATGTGGCGTCTGTCATCGGTTTTCTCCAGTCTGGTTCGACCCGCGGGCCGCGGCGAGGCGGTCGGGAGCGACCGGTTGGGCCAGCGGCGCTTCGTCGACGACGCCCGTGGGTCTGAGCCCGGGGACGAGCCCCTGAAGGCCTCGAAGCGCCTTCAGCGCGGGTGATTCGGCCAGCGTCGACGCGCCGGCGACGTCGCCGACCCGGCTGTCGACCGGGCCGGTCGGGCGGAACGATCGGTCGAGGACGCCGTCGCCGTCGGCGTCGTCGCCGGGCGCGTTCGCCCAGTAGTTGCCCCGCCCGTCGACGGTCCACACTCGGAGCGGCCCGAGCGACGCCGAGACCGACCGACGGTTGTCCGCGAAGTCGTTCGCCGCGACCCGGTTGGTCGGGATCAGCGAGGCGGCCCGGAACCCGATGTCGTTGCCGACCACGGTGTTTTGCTCGTACATCGACGTGGTCGAGGGCGCTTCGAGGCCGTAGTGGTTGCCGACGACCGTGTTCCGGGCGACGTAGGACGCTCGACCGCCCACGTTGATCCCGGAGTAGCTGTCCCGGACGACGTTGCCGACGACGAGGTTAGCGGTCGGCCGAGTCATCACGATCACGCCCGTGCTGGCACCGGTGACGGTGTTGTCGGCGACCAGCGCGTCGGAGGTGTACATCTCGTGGACGCCGTACCGCATCCCGTCCTCGCCAACCATCCGGTTGTTCCGGACGACCGTCCCGTCTCCGAGGTGGGTGTAGACGCCGTCCCGGCCCCCGACGAACGTCGAGTTCTGGACGACGAGCCGCGAGTCCATCACCATGACGCCCATGAAGCCCTCTGACCACTCCTCGGTGCCGTTGACCCGCACGCCGTCGACGACCGCGTTGTCGCTCCACCGGGCGACGACGCCGTTCGCGGGCGTGTCGATCGAGACGTTCCGGACCACCGACCCGTTCGCCGAGTCGAGCGTGACGCCCGCGTCGCCGTAGCCGTAGCCGAGCTGGATGCGGTAGTCCCACTCGCCGGTCCGGTCGGTCGTGACGTCTTCGGGCGTGTGGGTGGCCCCGACGCCCGAGAGGCGCAGGTCCGCGACCGCCCCGCGGTCGGCGGTGACGGTCACGACGCTCCCCTCGCCGCCGCCCCGGAGGTGGGTGGCGTTGCCCGCGCCCCGGAGAGTCACCGGCTCGTCGATCGTGACGTTGGCGTCGTAGCGACCCGGCGGGACGAAGACGGTGGTGTTGGGCGGCGCCGCCTCGAGCGCCGCCGCGATCGTCGGGGCGTCGTCGCCGACGACGACCGAGACCGGCCGGTCGAGCGCCGCCGCGGCGTCGGCGACGCGCCGGTCGGCCCACTCGTGGTGGGCGATCACGTCGCGTTCGAACGCCGCGCTCGTCGCCGGCCCGGTACCGAACGACATCGACCGAACCGCGCTCCAGCGCCGGATCTCGCCGCCGTAGGACGCGACGAACGATTCGGCGGCGCCCCGCTCGGAGAACGGGACGACCGTCTCGCCGGCGGGGGTTCGCGCCTCGCTCCCGACGACGAAGTACGCCTCCTCGGCGGCGACCCACCCCACGTACGTCGACGGGCTATCGGGGACTCCGAGCAACCCCCGATCGTCGAGTGTCGGCTCTGCGGTAGCGTAGTCGCTCACGTACGCGGTGAGCGGGACCCCGAACTGGCGGTCGTGGCCCTCTCGGCCGAGTTCGTCCACCAGCGCGGTGACGCCGTTGTAACCGACGACGTACCGATACTGTGAGTAAAACACCTGCGCCCGGGGGATCTCGACGCCGCGTTCGCCCGCCTGTACCGTGGCGGCCGCCGTCATGCCCGTGGTGATGGTGTCCTCGAACGCGACCGGGTCGGGCCGGTCGCCGCCGGCGTCGACCGCGAACGACCCACTGCTCACCAGCAACACGGCGGCGATCACTGCGAGAACGGGTTTCGGATTCATCGCTACTGTGAGACCGGCGGGATGGTTCGGACCGCTCGTTGGCCGACCGTACGCGACGGCTACTCTTACGTCCTTTCATCGCGCTGTAGGCGTCCGAACGCCCGCGGCTACACGCCGAGCCACTCGTCGTTCCGGACCTCGTAGCCGTTCGCCCGGCAGAACTCCGCGGCCTGTCGGCGCACCGCCCGGGAGCCCGGAAGCGCTTCTTTCTCCCGGACTCGGTCGACGATCCAGTCGGCGATGGCCCGAATCCCCTCGTCGTCGTCCGCGTCGATCGCTTTCAGTTCCTCGAACGTCTTCTCGTAGGCGTCGCGCTGGGACCCGCCGAGCTCGACGTTCCGGAGCGTGTCGGCGGCCTCCGCGACCCGCTTCATCGCGGCCGCGACGGTCGGTCGCTGGACGCGCTTGCGCACCGCCGCCGGCGAATCGAACGTCTCGGCGTCGGCGTTGGCCACCAGTTCCGCGACCGCGACGCGACCGTCCGGGACCTCGATTTCGCGATCGCCGATCGTCGCGACTACCTCGGTGGCCGGGGCCGGGAACGAAACAGATTCGAGCTCCGCCTCGAGGTCGGTCAGCTCCTCGGCCTCGATCGGCGGCTCGGGTTCGTCGCCCCGCTCCAGTGTGGCTTCGAGCTCTCGCTCTCGCTGTCGTCGCTCCTCGTCGCGGGCCTGCTTGTCTCTGCCTTGCTTGTCGTCTGCCATCTATCCGCATACGCCGCGGAGTCGGATAACCCTGTGGTCGAGTCGTGCGGTCCCCGGGGGCCTCGTCGTCGGGGACGGCCCTCGCGCCGGCGGCGCTCGGGGCCGGCCCTTCACAAGATTATTTGAACCGGGCTGGGTGGACCGTGGTATGCGACTGCTCCAGATCGCCGTGCCCCTCGGCGAGCGCGACGCCGTCGAGCGGACGCTGTCGGACGCGGGGGTCGAGTACTTCCTCACCGACGAGACGTCGGGACGGGACTACGCGGCGCTCGCGTTCGTCCCGACCGACTCGGAGAACGTCGAGTCGCTGGTCGACGACCTCCGGGGGCTCGGCGTCCACCGGGACGGCTACGTCACGGTGAGCGAACTCGAAACCGTCGTCTCCGAGCGCTTCGAGCGCCGGAATCGTGCGAACGCGGCCGACGAGAGCGACATCGAGGAGACCAACGGCCGGATCGCCCGCGAGGAGCTCCGGGCCCGGGCGGCGGCGGTCGCGCCGGTGACGACCAACTACGTCGTGTTCACCGTGGTGAGCACGATCATCGCGACCGCGGGGCTGTTGATGGACAGCGCCGCGGTCGTCGTCGGATCGATGGTGATCGCCCCGCTGATCGGGCCGCCGATCGCCGCGAGCGTCGGGAGCATCCTCGACGACGCCGACCTGTTCCGAACGAGCGTCAAAGCCCAGTTCGCCGGCCTGCTGATCGCGGTCGCCAGCGCGGCGGTGTTCGCCGGGCTCCTCCGGGCGACGCTGGTGCCCCACGCCGACCTTCAGCTCATCGGGCAGGTCGCCGAGCGTGTCAACCCCGGCGCGCTCGCGCTCGTGGTCGCGGTCGGCGCCGGGGTTGCGGGCGCGATGTCGCTGACCGCCGCCACGAGCGTCGCGCTCGTCGGGGTCGCCATCGCGGTCGCGCTCATCCCGCCGGCGGCCACCGTCGGGCTGGGGATCGCCTACGGCGATCTGACCGCCGCGGTGAGCGCCGGACTGCTGGTGCTGATCAACGTCCTCTCGATCAACGTCGCGAGCCTCGCCACCCTCTGGTTGCAAGGGTATCGCCCCGAGCAGTGGCACGCCGAGGGGACCGCCCGGCGGGCCGTCGTCCGCCGGGCGGCGGTGTTGCTCGCGGTCGTGGTGGTGCTCTCGTCGGCGCTCGTCGTCACGTCGGTCAACGTCGCCGAGAACGCCGAGTTCGAGCGGTCGGTCACGGATCTGGCGTCGGAGACCGACGCCCGCGTCCTCTCGGTCGAGGTGTCCTACCGGACCGAACTCTTCTTCCGACACCCCGAGACGGTGACGGTCCGGACGGTCGGCGGGTCGGGCGGGTCGGCGACGGCGCTCGGCGACCGGATCGAAGCGAACACCGACCGGGAGGTGGCGGTGGTCGTGATCCGCGAGACCGGGGACGTCTCGGGCGTCGAGTCGTCTCGAGCCGTCTCGCCGATGGTACCGAGACCGTTCAAGTATGATTTCAATAATTTGTACTCGTAATATTAAGGAGGTTATTTCACCTCGCGGTCCCACCACTCGGTATGGACACCCCGATCCGGGTGCTTCACGTCGAAGACGACGCGCAGTTCGCCGATCTCGCGGCCACGTATCTCGAACGCATCGACGACCGGTTCTCGGTCGAGACGGCGACCGACGTGACCGAGGGTCTCGAACACCTCGCCGACGGGGAGTTCGACTGCGTCGTCTCGGACTACGATATGCCCGGACAGAACGGCATCGAGTTCCTCGAGAACGTTCGAACCGAGCGACCGAATCTCCCGTTCATCCTCTTTACGGGGAAGGGATCGGAGGCGGTCGCCAGCGAGGCGATCTCGAAGGGCGTCACCGACTACCTCAAGAAGAAGTCCGGCGCCGACCGCTACGAACTGCTCGCCAACCGCATCCGAAACGCCGTCCGGCGGCGCCGCGCCGAGCGCCGGGCCGAACTCTGGACCGACGCGATCGAGGCCGCCAACGAGGGGATCGCGATCGTCGGCCCGGACGGCCGGTACGCCGAGATGAACCGGGCGTACGCCGACCTCTACGGCGTCGAGCCCGCCGAGCTGATCGGCGAGCCGTGGGTGAAGACGGTCCCCGAGGACGAGGTCGAGCGGCTCAGAGAGGACGTCTTTCCCACGCTGGAAGCCGAGAGCTGGTCGAGCGAGTCGGTCGGCAAGCGCGTCGACGACAGCGTCTACCCGAAACTGCTGTCGCTGGCCGACCTCGGCGACGGCGGTCGGGTGTGTGTGATCCGCGACATCTCCGATCAGAAAGAGCGCGAGGCCGAGCTCCGAGCGAAGGCCGCCAAACTCGACGTGCTCTTCGAGCAGTCGCCGGACCTGATCGACATCCACGACGCTGACGGCGAACTGATCGACGCCAACCGCCGGCTGTGCGATGCGCTCGGATACACGGAGTCCGAACTGATCGGAAAGCGCGTCTGGGAGGTCGACGAGGCGATCGACCCCGAGACCGCCCGCGAACTGTGGGCCGAGATGGCGCCCGGCGAGATGCGAACGCTTCGGGGGAGATACCGCCGACGCGACGGATCGACGTTCCCGGTCGAGGTCCACCTCGCGCGAGTCGACCTCGACGGCGACGCGCGGTTTTTCGTCATCGCCCGGGAAGTCGACGCCGAGCAGTGAGGAGCCACGGTCGATAGTCGAGGAGCGCCGACGGGACGGCGCACCGACACCTCGCGACCGCTGGACCGCCCGCCGGTCGCGTTCACGGTGACGCTTAAACGACCGGCGGCCGTAGCCCGAGCCGATGGCCACCATTCGAGCCGGGACAGTGACCGTTTCGGCGAGCGTCGAGATCGCGACGAGACCGCACCGTCCCCCGCGCCAAACCGCCCCGATCGGCAGTGAGCCGGTCTCGACGCTCGCCTTCGACGAACCGGGCCCGACCGACACCGACACCGCGAGACCGACCGGACCGTCCCGGAGCGGGTGATCGAACGATGCCGAGTTGGGACGAGCGGTTCCGGGACGGCGACTACCCCCGAAATCCCGATCCGTCGCCGGTGCTTCGCAGGTACGTCGACTCGTTTCCCGACGGCCGCGCGCTCGACGTGGCGACCGGGACGGGCCGCAACGCGGTGTTTCTCGCCGAGGCGGGCTATCGGGTCGACGGCATCGACAGGTCCCGCGAGGGACTGCAGATTGCCCGTCAGAACGCGATCGACCGCGGCGTCGCCGACCGGACCGAGTGGATTCGAGCCGACGTGCCGACCTACGCGTTTCCGGAGTCGACTTACGACGTCATCGCGATCAGCTTCTATCGTGCGGTCGACCGGTTTCCCGACATCAAGGCCGCGCTCGCCCCGGGCGGCGCGCTGTTCGTCCAGCACCACCTCCGGTCGTCCGAGGACCTCCGGTCGGGACCGAGCGGCGACCGCTACCGGTACGGGGCCAACGAGCTCCTCCGGGACTGTCTCGACCTCACGGTGCTCTACTACGACGAGCGCACCGAAACGCGGGCGGACGGTCGCTCGGGCGCGGTCGTCCGACTCGTCGCGCGCAACTCGACGGGCCAGCGCCAGTCGTACCCGCGAGTCGACCCCTTCGAGTGTGAGACCGGCGACTGACCGCGGGCGGTGTCGCCGGGTCCGACACGGCGGCCAACGTCGAGCGGTGATCGCGGAGTGGGTGCGGGCCTCGACGAGCGTCGGCGTCATCGCTCGTCGTCGACATCGGGCTCGAACGGACTGCGCTCGATGTAGAGCGCCTCGAACAAAAAGAGCGTGAGAAAGATGCCCGCGATTCCGAACAGGATCTCGACGTCGGTCCGATAGAGGTGATAGAGGACGATCGGAATCGCCGCGGTCGTCCCGACGAGACCGAGCGCGGGGAACAGGCGATTCGATCCCGTCTCGTCCGCGAGCCGGAGGTTCACGAAATTGGTCACCGCGTCGGCGAGCAAGAACGCGACCGACCCGAACTCGGTGATCTGCTTGAGCGTCCCGAGCGCGGCGAAGGCGGCGGTCAGCCCGCCCATGAGGACAAGCGAGTAGACGGGGATGCCCTCCCGGTTCCGAAACGAGAAGAGTCGCGGGATCGCACCCTCGGTCGCGATCTCGTGAGCGAGCCGCGAGGCGCCAAAGAGCGTCGCGTTGATCCCCGACGACGTGCTTTTCATCGCGGACAGGATCACGAGCGCGAACCCGGCAGTCCCGAGGAGCGGGATGTTCGAGACGGCCGCCGCGAGCGCGGTCTCCTCGTGTGCGACGAGCTGTTCGGGCCTCAGTTGGAGGGTCGCCATGAACGACACCGCGACGTAGATCGCGATCGCGATCAGGATGGCGAGATACATCCCGATCGGGAGAGTCCGCTCGACGTTCCGGATTTCTTCGTACTCGTAGATCAGCAACTGGAACCCCTCGTAAGAGACGAAGATGATCGCGAATCCGGTGATCGGGCTCAGATACCCCTCGTCGAAGAAGTCGACTGCAGTGGGATCGCCCCGGAAGAAGGCGATTCCGAGCGCGGCGAGCGAGAGCAGGATTACGATCTTGAGGTAGACCGCGACGTCCTCGAACAGGCCGGTTTCGCGGACGCCCGAGAGGTTCAATCCCACGAAGAGGCCGACGATCCCGACCGAAACGACGGGGCGGAGGACTCGCGGTAGTTCGATCCCGACGACGGCCCGCGCGGCGGTGAGGGCGTACGCGCCGAACGCGAATGCGTACATCGCCATGACGCCGACGTAGCCGACGACTAACACCCACCCGGTGTACGCGGCGATCGTCGGGCTGTCGACGACGTGTTCGACGAACGTGAACGCCCCGGCGTGTTCCCCGAAGTGGAAGGTCAGTTTGAGATACGAGTACGCGGTGAGCAACGTGATGATTCCCGCGATCAGATACGAGAGCGCGACGGCGTTGCCGGCCTGTTGCATCGCGACACCGAGGGCGGCGTAGATGCCTCCCGAGACCATCCCGCCGACGCCCATGGCTACGACCTCCGGTAGCCCGAGTTGGCCGTCGCGAGTGCGCTCTACCACCCCTTTGAGAGCGTTCAGATCCATGAGTCGAGTCGGTCGGACGGTCTCCGAAGTCGGTGTTCGATTACTGTTGGCGCTCCGGGCGATTCTTCGAGGGGCGGCTTACCGTTCGGTAACTCGGCGCGCGAGTTGGTCTCTCACTGTACAGCTATCTTCTAAAACGGATAAAATACGCGGGCACAAGTAGGTGGCGCCTCGAATACCCACGGAGCGCCGTGGCTCGCATATTCCCCGATAGGTTTCGTTTCGGCGCGAAAACCCCGCCCGTATCAGTAGTTATTAGCGCAATTTCTTTATTCAGAGCAGGCGCTGAAAATGAGGCGGCTGAATCGGTACGTGAGAATGCGGAGTCAGGAGAAGCTTTCCGACAGACACATGTGAATAGAATTACAAATAACAGTATGGTATCTCAGACTACAGGCCGGCCACTCGATGACACCGGTGAGCCGACCGAAGGGCCCGCTCTCGAAATTGACCCGGAAGGACGGGCTATAGAACTGTTTTCAGAGTCTCCTCATGCACTCGCATCAAGTCCGGGTATGGGAATGTGGTCGACGATACTGCGGTACCCAGAATCAAGCGAGAAAGAGACTCCCGCCATGCTCGTCTGGTTGAGTCCGGAGGCCACGACACTGCCGGCCCACGTACATATGGAGAGCACAGAGGTCTTTCGATCGGTCAAAGGCGAACTGACTGTCGTCGTTGATGACAGCCCTCGACACCTCGCTACCGGTGAAGAACTCACCGTCGAACCGGGAGACCCACACTACTTTCAGAACGATACCGACGATTTTGTCGCATTCGAGGTAGAAGTACCGTGGAAGAAGACGATCGACACCCAATACATGACTGCGGGGCTCGACCACGAGGGATACTTCGGTACTGACGACGGATACGGAGAACCTGATTTCGTCCAAGGGCTGTTGCTGGCCGAGTACGTCAAGGAGGAAACACGGATTACTATCGCGCCGAAGATCGTTCAACAGCTACTCTGGGCTTCTGTCTGTCGAGTCGCGCGATTGACCGGGCGTAGTGCGATGGACGACCGATACTTACGAGACTACTTCTGGGAATCGAATGTCGAGCAGCCGGACATCTAAGAGGCCATCGGGACGCCGGCGTAAGCCGTCTCTCGGTGGCACGGGGCATTCAGTCTTTGAGCTGTACTGACCGGCTGTTTCATCTCTCACACTGAATAAAGAAATCGCGTTTTCAACTACTGGTATTCGAGGGATAGACGAAGGGAGACGACGCGACTCTCGGGGTATCGTCAGTGGTACGGGAGATCCGGAACGTCGTTTCTCTCTCTCTCCGCTTCAGATCCGAGAGGCGGGCCGCGCTACTGCGTCTAAACGAGTAGAGACGACTCGGATTGTGTGCGATTCTCGGATGGCTGTCTTCGATCACACATAGGTGGTGAAATACGCACTGTTAGAAGGTCGAACGGCGGCAGGAAGGAGTGCTCCGTCAGGGATTTGAACCCTGGTCCTTGCCGTGAGAGGGCAAGATGATTGGCCGGACTACACCAACGGAGCGTGCGTCGCCTCTGCACTCAATCGTAGTCGGACGGACCGTTTAACAGTTGCGTTTTCGTGCCGCCGTGTCCCGGTTCCACACGGATCCGGCCCGGCGTGAACAGTTCACGACTGGGAATTCCCGACGGTAACGGTCGGTATACAAACGCACGCGGGCATTACTCAGAAAACAGGCCCGAGGGTCACTCTTCGAGCGGCGAGCCGGCCGCGTCGGGCTCGTGGCCTTCGAGGCTGATGATGTTCTCGCGACCGACCCGGAGCTTGCTGATCTCGCCGTCTTCCTCCATCTCGGAGAGTAGCATGCTCACCTTCGATTTCGACCACCCGGTCTCGTCGACGATGTTGACCTGTTTCATCCGGCCCCCGTTCTCGTCTAACAGCTTCTTGACCCGGGCCTCGTCGGTCAGCAGTTCCTCGTCGCTGACCGACGGGGCGGGCGAGCCCGAGTCGGGATTGGCGGCGGCCGAGCCGGCTGTCCCGCCGGGGTCGTCGCCGCGGTCCGCGAACGAGCCGAAATCGCCCTGTCGCCACGCGAACGCCGCCGCGAGCCCGAGCAGGACGACGACGGCCGCGACGAACAGCGCCAGCGGCGATCCGGTTTCCCCGGGCTGTTGGGCGACGGCGGTGGTCGTCGCGTTCGGGCCGGCCGCGCCGCCAGAGCGGGTCGTCTCGGCGGCCGTCGTAGTCACGGGGACCGGCTCGAATCGAACGCGCGGGCGCTCGTCGTTGAAGTCGCGTCGGCCCTCCCAGGTCACCGATTCGGACTGGGCCAGCGTGCCGTCAGAGACGGTGGCGTTCGGATCGACAGCGGTGAACCGGAGTTCGGGGCCCGCGTGGACGACCAGCGACTGGTTCGGACCCAGATACAGCCCGTCCTGAAACACGTCCCCGATGACCACGTCAGCGCCGTCGGCGACCGCGAAGGAGGTCCAGTGGAACGACATCTGGACGATCCCCCGATTCTCGTTGACGATCCCGCCGACGCGGGCCTCTTTCGAGAAGCGCTCGGCGTCCATCGTCCGGTTCGTCCGGTTCTGGCCGGCGCTCGCGAGGTCCTTGGCCTGCCCTCGGAAGCCGTCGTAGAGTGCGGTCGAGTTGTTGTTGAACTCCTCGGCGAACGCCTCGAACTCGTCTTTTTCGGTCTCGTTGAGCGTCTGCTGGTAGGTGAACGTCCACTTGGCGGTGCCGTTGCCGTACACCGTGATGTGGAACGTGACGTCGTCGAAGTCGTCGCCGACGCCGAGCCGCTGTGGCTCGGCGGTCGGCGAGCTTGCGGACGGCCCGCCCGCGAACGCCGCCGCGGGCACCGCTCCGACGAGTAACACGACTACGAGGCCGACAGCCAGCAGCCGTCTCATGCACGTTATTCCTCCATTGCCCGGTATAAAAGACCTTTTGACGTGGGGCTGTCACCGGACGACGGTGCCATCGGCCACGACGCGTGCTGGCGATTGCCACGCGGTCGCGTCGTCGAGCGGGTCCCCGTCGAGAATCAGGAGGTCCGCCCGGTAGCCTTCGATTACCCGCCCGACCTCGCCGTCGAGACCCAGCAGGTCGGCGGCGTTGACCGTCGCCGCCTCCAGAGCCGCCGCCGGCGAGAGGCCGTGGTCGACCATCAACGCCAACTCCTCCGGGGCGTCGGCGAGGTGGTTGAACGGCGTGCCGGCGTCGGTTCCCATGGCGATCGGGACGCCCGCCTCGATCGCGTGGTCGAACGCCTCGGCCGCTTCTTCGGCCTTCCGAACCGCGAACTCGGGGATCCCGGCTTCGGTCCCGGCGTCGACGATGCCGTGGAGCGCCTTCGCGGTCGGGACCCAGTAGGTGCCCCGATCGGCCATCAGCTCGGCCGCTTCCCGGTCCATGAAGGTGCCGTGTTCGACGCTGGTGATACCCGCCCGGGTCGCGTTCTTGATGCC
This sequence comes from Halorussus marinus, assembly GCF_004521895.1. Taxonomy (NCBI): domain Archaea; kingdom Methanobacteriati; phylum Methanobacteriota; class Halobacteria; order Halobacteriales; family Haladaptataceae; genus Halorussus; species Halorussus marinus. Next base: position 32,425 of record NZ_SBIR01000018.1, on the reverse strand, counting down.
CGCCGCGCCGTGAGCGTGGGCCGCCGTCGGCACGCGCTTGGCCGCGGCCGTCTCGACGAGCGCCGACAGCTCCTCCTCGGTGAGTTCCGGGGCGCCCGTCAGCGCGCCCTCGGTGAGGACCCCGCCGGTCGCCATCGTCTTCACGACGTCCGCACCCCGCTTGAGTTGCTCGCGAGTCGCCTTCCGTACCTCGGCGACGCCGTCGGCCTCGCGGGCGTGCCAGTGGCCGTGGCCGCCGGTCATCACCACGCTCTGGCCGCAGGCGAGGACCCGGGGCCCGTCGAGCACGCCCGACTCGACGGCGTCGGCGGCGTCGAGCGCGACCGACGCCGCCGCCCCGAGGTCTCGAACCGTCGTCACGCCGCCGTCGAGCGCGCCCTCGAGGTTGTTGGCGGCCCGGTAGGCGAGCGTCGCTTCGGAGGCCCCGCGCGCCGACCCCGGATCCGGCCGGCCGTCGAGGGTGAGGTGGACGTGGGCGTCGACGAGTCCGGGCGCGACGAACTGTCCGGTCGCGTCGATCTCCTCGTCAGCGTCGGGCACGTCCCCGACCGCCGCGATCTCGCCGTCCTCGACGGCGACGTCCGCTTTTCGAGTGCCGTCCGCGTCTACGACTGTCCCGCCTCGGAGTGCCAGCATGTGCGAGTAGTTGTCCCGACACATCCTAAACGTCCGGGTCCCGGAACCCCCGGCGGCCGATCAGGGACGACGAGACAAAGAAAATCGCCACAGAAATCGACTCGGCGCCCGGCGGCGTCGCCCGGACCGACGCCTCAGTCGTCGGCCGGAGCGACGGCGTTCCGCTCGGACCACGAGGCCGACTCGTCGGCGTCGTCGGTGTCGAGTGCCGATCGGACGACGTCGACGAGCGCCCGGCGTTTCACCAGCGCGAACCCGAGGAAGATCGCCCCGAAGCCCGCCGCCGTGGTCCCGTCGATCAGGTCGCCGAGCAACAGCCACCCGAACAGCGTCGCCATCACGGGTTCGAGGTAGCCGACGAGGTTGAGCTGGGTCGGCCCGACCCGGTCGAGCAGCGCGAAGTAGACGAGGAACGCGACCACGCCAGAGAGCAGGGTGAGATAGGTCAGCGACGCGATCGCGGTCGAGGTCCACGCCACCGCGGCGAACGTCTCGCCCCGGAGTCCGCCGACGGCGTACAGCACCCCGGACCCGCTGACCATGCCCCAGCCCTGAAGCGACGACACCGGGAGGTCGGTCCGGAGCGGCCGGAGCAACACGCCCCCGAGCGCGAAGCAGACCACCGAGACGAACACGAGTCCGACGCCGACCGCGCTCGCCGAGGCGGCGTTCGTCGGGTCGAAGTCCGCGACGATCAGCACGCCGACGAGCCCGATCACGAAGCCGACTATCTCGGTCGTCGACAGCCGCCGGCCGAGGACGAGCGACGCGAACACCGCGGTCAGGACCGGCGAGAGGCTGATCACGATCGACGCGATCGCGCCCGAGACGTACAGTTCGCCGATGTAGACGAACGCGTGGTGGCCCGCGATGATGAACGCGCCGACCACGCCGATCGAGAGCCACTCGTCGCGGCCCGCGGGCCGCCACCGATCGGCGGCGAACACCGCGTAGCCGAGGATGATCGCGCCCGCGATCGAGTAGCGAACGCCGGCGAACAACAGCGGCGGGAAGTAGTGGAGTCCGACTTCGATGGCGACGAACGAGCCGCCCCAGAGGGTTGCGACGAGCACGAACAGCACCGGGGTGCGCGAGACAAAACGCCAAATATCGTCCGATAACATGGTTCTGGTAGCACGAAATAGCGCGGTAGAGTTAAACCTTTCTACAAAGACTCTCAAAATACTCGAACTGACCCTAGATATAGAAGTAATATTTGCGCGTTTCTGGCTACTATGCGCGGTCGCGGACACGTCAAAAGACGGAACTGGGGGTCGGTGACGGTCGAACGCCGGTGTTAATTAGGCGGACGACCGAAGTGCCACGAAAATGGACGAGCGCGACGTCACCATTCTGAAGGCCATCGCGGACCTGGGTACCGGGAGCCCCGAACAGCTCAGCGAGGAGACCGACATCCCGGTGTCGACGATCCACTACCGGCTGACCAACCTCCGGGAAGAGGGCGTGATCGAAAACGACCTCTACGACATCGACCTCGAAGCGGCGGGCCTCGGCGTGACCGTGCTCGTGGAGGTGCTGGCGGACTACGAGGGTCCCTACGAGGAGTTCGGCGACCGACTCCTCGAAGTCGAGGGAGTCACGCAGGCGTACTTCACGATGGGCGAGACCGACTTCATCCTCGTCGCGCGACTCCCCGACAGCGACGCCGTCGAGCGACTCATCAGCGAGTTCGAGGCCATCGAGGGCGTCGAGCGGACGAACTCGACGTTCGTCATCTCGTCGCTCCGGGACGACGAGCGCCCGCTCCGGAGTTACAGTTTAGAGAGCCTGATCGAGGAGTTGGCCGACGAGTAGGCGGCGATCAGGGCGCGAGGCGGTTCTTCCGGTTTTTCATGTTCTCCTCGTAGTACTCGAAGGTGAGGGGGCACCACTCGGCCGCGAGATCGAGCATCCGTTCGGTCATCTCTCGAATCTCCCACTGGGCGTCGGCCGCCGCCCGCATGTCGGCGACGTGCATCAGCATCCGAGCGTTCACCGAGAACACCATGTTGACCTCGGTCCCGATCGGGAGGACGAACCGGGCGTCCTCGGGCGGCATCCCCAGATCGAGCAGTTCCTGATAGTCCTCGACCGAGCGCTCGACCGACTCCCGGAAGATCGCCTCGCGTTCCTCGACGGTCTCCTCGTCGACCGAGCCGGTCTTCTGATTCCGGCCGATCCAGTCGGGATCGGTCGCCGACGGGGGCGTGACCACGAGTTCGCCCTCCGCCACGTCCTCGGGGTCGACGTCGTCGAACGAGACGTACCGCATGCTCCGGACGTCGAACGACGCGTGGCGGTGGCGGGTGATCTGGGCCATGCACGACCGGCTGATCCCCTTGACCGCGAAGGTGGCCTGCGCGTGCTCGAACGGGCCGAAGTGGCCCTGCTTGAGCAGGTGGCCGATGAGCGTCTCTTTTTTCGCCTCGATATCGTCGCCCTCGATGGTCGCCATGACCTCTTCGAACGACCGATCGCCGACGAACGCCTCCATGTAGTCGTTTCGCGCCGCGGTACAGATGACCTCCTCCGGGTCCTCGGTCGCTTCGAGCAGGCGGACTTCCATACGTGTGGGGAGTACCGCAGGCCTACATAAACCCACGCGACATCGTCGTCTCGACCGGTAGCGATACGCACAAACCGCGCCCGTCCGTACGGTCGACCATGATAACGAACATCGCACGCGGCGTGCAGGCGTTCACGAGCAACGCGTTTCTCGTCGAGGGCGACCGGACGGTGTTGGTCGATACGGGTGCGAACTTCGACGCCGTCGGAACGCTCGACGAACGCGAGGCCGACCTCGACGCCGTCGTTCTCACCCACACTCACTCGGACCACGTCGGCAACCTCGACTCGGTCAAAGACGCGTTCGGCGTCGAGGCGTGGGGCTTCGACGCCGACCAACCGGGCGTCGACAACGCCATCGGCGACGAGGAGACGGTCCGACTCGGCGACGACGGTTACGTCGCGCTCCACACGCCGGGGCACAAGAACGACCACCTCTGTTTCTACTCGGCCGGGGCGGGCGTGCTGTTCGCGGGCGATCTCGTCTTCCAGAACGGGAGCTTCGGCCGAACCGACCTCGAAGAGGGCGATCGCGGGCGGCTGATCGAGAGCATCGACCGGCTGAGCCAGCGCGTCGACGGCCACCTCGCGGAGATGCACACCGGCCACGGCCCGAGCGTGACGACCGACCCCGCCCGCGACATCGAGATGGCGGGCCAGGCCGCCCGGATGGGGTGAGCGGTCGAGTCCCCAGGAGGGGCCGGCGAGTCGTCGAAAGGTTCACTGTTCGGGCGGCCACCACTCCACCCGTGTCCGAGCGAACGCGACTCACGAGCGTCGAGACGGTCCACGAGGAGGGGTCGTGGCTGTTCACAGCCCGAGACCGGTACGGCGAACCCGAAGAGGTCGTCGTCGTGCCCTGCGAAGACGGCGTCGAGGCGTGGCTCAACCGCTGTACCCACGAGGCCCAGCGGCTCGACCGCGGGACCGGTGCCCCGATGCGCGACGGCCAGATCATCTGCCCGAGACACGGCTCGATGTTCGACGCCTGCTCGGGGTACTGCGACAACGGCGACGCGGCCGACACCACGCTGGTCTCGGTCGAACTCGCGGTCGAGGGCGGCGACGTCTACCTCGCGGACCGCGGCTACGAGTTCGACCACGAAGGGGCCATCGAGGACGGGGCCGGAACCGACGGCGACGACGAGCCGGACTCGACCTCCCACATCGGATTCTAGTCGGTCGCGACCGCCACCAGCTCGTCGTAGGCGGCCTCGTACGCCCGCGCGACCGCTCGGGGGTCCCGGCGGTCGTCGTCGGCGAGCGCCGGAAGGGTCGCGGTCGCCTTCGGGTCGGCGAGGTCGGTCACCTCGCCGGTGTGGACTTCGAGTCGGCCCTCGCGGGGCGTCCCGCCGGCGACCTCGCAGGCCTTCAGGAACCGGTCGCCGTCGTAGGCGGCCATCCGGCCGGGCTCGACGACCGCCACCGCGTCGACCGACAGGTCCCGGATCGGGAGCGCCACGTCGCCGTACGACTCGACGACCGCGCGCTCGGCCGCGCGAACCCGGTCGGCGAACGCCGCCAGCGTCGGAAAGTGGCGCTTCGTCGCGATCTCGTTCAGCTCCGCGACCGTCTCGACTCGGGGCGCGTCGTCGAGCGCGAGCGCCTCGCGGGCGGCCTCGGGCAGGTCGGCCTCGGCGTTGACGACGAACGACTCGCCGACCCGATCCAGCACGAACCGTCGGTCGGCGCCGCCGATCAGTCCGGTCGCCGGCCCCGGCGCCGGCCGCCAGAGCCTGTGAACAGGATTGAGCTCCTCGGGGTCGAAGTCCCCGCGACTCGCCGCCGCGAGCCGCCGGGCGTCCTTCCCGTAGAGTCGGCCCGCCGCGACCGCGCGTCGGTAGTCGTCGTGGTCGAACCAGTAGTCGTTGCCGGCGCGGGGCTTGAACCCCACCCCGTCGAGTCGGTCGACCAGTCCGGTCGTGAACGTGGTCTTGCCGGCGTCGACCCGGTCGGCGCCGGCGACCAACAGCCTCATCGCTCGTCGTCGGTCTTCAGCCCGTAGTAGCCCGGCTCGTCGTCGCGGTCGGGCTCGGCGACGACCAGATCGGCCGCGTTGTCGACGACCCACGGGATGGCCCAGTCGAGCAGGACGCTCTCGGTCTCGGGTTCGAGCTCGGCGTCGGTGTCGAGCTCCTGAAGGAGGCGTGCGATCTCGTAGACGGTGTACATCTGATCGGGCTCCAGCAGTTCGTCGGGCTCGTAGAAGTCGCAGGGATACAGCTCGTCGAACGCGGACTTCGGTCTGGGCATGGCAGGCGATACGGTCGACCGCCGGGTAAATCGTTCGTCTTCTCGGTTCGGTCGGCGCCGAACCTCAATTTTTATCCGTGGTTGTTAACAAACTGCTTCTCACATGCCAACATCTGACGGGGCAAGCCGGTGCGAGGCGAAAACCGCCCTTGTCGAGACGTTCGAGACGTTCGGGGGCGGCGCGCTCCGTGACGTCTGGCTGTTCGATCGGACGGACCACGAGTCGCTGTTCCTCCGCGAGGACGTCTCCGAGAAGCTCGCCGGGTTCGACGTCGAGCGGTACGTGGACAACGAACGCTACGGCTTCGTGACCCGCGACACCTACGGCGACCTCCACTACGCCGACTACGAGTACACCGTCCGGGGGTTCGACGGCTTCGAGCAGTTCCGGACGTTCCTGTCGGTCGACGAGGAGAAGATCGGCGTGTTCGCCAGCTTCGACCGGCGCGACATCGGCTACGACTTCGGCGCGCTGTATCGGGACATCCAGTCGGTGGTCGGCGACTACGCGGTCGAGTCGTTCCTGCCGGGGTAGTCGGCGACCACCGCGACGGTGCGAAGCGGTCGCGGGGGGATTTCAGGACACCTGCGGCTGTCGGGTAGGCGCGAAAGAAATGTGCGGAGTCGACGCTACTCGTGGTTGCCGACGGTGGTCTCGTACTGCTCGGCCACGGCGTCCCAGTCGACGACCTCGAAGAAGTTGCTCACGAAGTCGCCGCGGTCCGGACCGTAGTCGTAGTAGTAGGAGTGTTCCCACACGTCGAGCGCCAGGATCGGGTGCGATCCCCAGAGCGCGCCCTGGTCGTGCTTGTCGACCGCGACGTTACGGAGTTGCTTGGCGACGGGGTCGTAGACGAGGAGCGCCCAGCCGCCCGCGGCGCTCGCTGCGGTCTCGAACTCGCCCTTCCAGCCCTTGTAGGAGCCAAAGTCCTCCTCGATGCGGTCGCGCAGGTCGCCCTCGGGCTCGCCGCCGCCGTTCGGGTCCATGTTCTCCCAGAACAGCGTGTGCAGGTAGTGACCCGATCCGTTGTGGGTCACGTCGCCCAGCGCGCCGGCGGTGCCGTCGAAGTCGCCGCTCTCGCGGTTCTCCGCCAGCGTCTGCTCGGCGCTGTCGAGGCCGTTTACGTACCCCTGATGGTGGGTGTCGTGATGCCAGGTCAGCACCTGCTCGGAGATGTGCGGTTCGAGCGCGTCGTAGTCGTACGGAAGCGGTGGCAGCTCGGGATTGGATTGCTCGGGCATGAATATTACCTCCAACCTATATATGTCACTTCTCGCTCTTAAAGGTTGAGTAGTCGTTTGGTACCACGCCTCTAGGACGCCCCTAATTCTGGATTTGAGCCTCGAACGCGACCGTTTCACCGTCGAGTGGTGAACTCGATTAAAGTAAGAATTCAGATACGTCTGGTCGGCCCCCACAATCGGGGTGACGGCCGAGGCACGACCCGCCGCGGAGTCGCCGTTACTCGGAACCGGTGTGGACCGGGATCGCGTCGGCGTCCCGCGCCTGCTGGTAGCGCCGTTCGACGTCGTCCCAGTCGACGACGTCCCAGAAGTTCTCGACGTAGTCGCCGCGGTTGTTCTCGTACTGGAGGTAGTAGGCGTGCTCCCACACGTCGAGAACGAGCAGGGGCGTCGCGCCCTGCGGGTGCTGGTTCTGGTGGTTCTCCGCGGCCGCGACCATCGGCTTGTCGGCGATGTGGTCGTAGACGAGCATCCCCCAGCCCGACCCCTCGACGTTCTTGGCGGCCGCCGAGAAGTCCCGTTTGAAGCCGTCGTAGCCGCCGAAGTGGTCCTCGAACGCGTCGGCGAGTTCGCCCCCGGGCTCGCCGCCGCCGTCGGGCGACATGTTCTGCCAGAAGACGGTGTGATTGACGTGGCCCGAGAGGTTGAACGCGAGACTGCGCTTGACCGCGCGGGTGTCGCCGAACTCGTCGCGCTCGCGCATCCCGTCGAGCGCCTCGAGCGCGGCGTTCGCCCCGTCGACGTACCCCTGATGGTGCTTGTCGTGGTGCAGTTCCATGATGCGCTCGTCGATGACCGGTTCGAGCGCGTCGTAGTCGTACGGTAGCTCCGGAAGCTCGTAGGTACTCACAGTATCTCCCCCGTCGAGTCGCTCAACGGGGCCGGTGTTAAGCGTTGACCCAGTGGTCGAAACCCCGATATGCGGGTTCTCGGACACTCGTTGGACGCCGGGACCGCCCCGGCGAGCGCGGCCGCGGGCACAAGCGCCTTTGATCGGGGCGCCGTCTATCGGTCCATGTCTCTCGAAGGCACTACCGCGCCCGATTTCACGCTCGAAAGCACGTCCGGCGGCGAGGTCTCGCTCGGCGAGACCCTCGACGACGGCCCGACGGTCGTGCTCGTCAACCGCGGCCACTGGTGTAGCTTCTGTGCCGAACAGCTCGCGACGTTCAGCCGGGTCTACGAGGACCTCCACTTCAACGAGGGCGTCGACGTCCTGCCGGTGGTGACGAGCCCGCGTCCGAAACTGGTCGAGATGCGCGACCGCTTTGGCTACAACTTCCAGTTGCTCGCGGACCCCGACGGGTCGGTCGCCGACCAGTACAGCGGCACCGAACAGACCGACCACGGCCTGACCGCGGTCGCCGGCACGTACGTCGTCGACACCGACGCCACCGTGAGGTACGAACAGATCGCAGACGACCCCGCCGACCGCACGCACGGCAACTGGGTTCGGTACTTCATCCGGGGGGACTTCGAGAACCCGTTCGGCGAGTAGTCGGACGGTGTCGCCGCCGGGCGGTCACGGGTGGTCTTCGATCATGGCCGCGATGTCGAGCGCCTCGTCGAGCAGCGACGGCGGATAGTCGTAGCTCACGGTTTCGGTCCGGCGATCGTATCCGACCAGACCCGCGTCTTCGAGCTTGGGGAGGTGAGTGTGAACGAGTTCGAGCGTGATCTGCTCGACGTCGTCGACAGAGAGTTCGGCCGTCGCAACGTCGCGCTCCCACGCCCCGATCTGGATCGCGAGGTCGTCGACTCTAGCCCGGCCGTGTTCGCGCAGGTAGTAGAGGACGTACCGGCGTCGCGGTTCGGCGAGCGCCCCGAAGACGCGGCTCAGAAGCGACGTCCCGCCGTCGCTGACGGTCGGTTTCTCTTCGTCGGCCCCCGAACCGAACCCATCGTCAGACATGCTCTCGAATAATGAAACGAGTGGGCAGTAAAGTGTGTCGGAGGTTCACACGGCCGACTCTCGCGTCTCAGTCCTCTCCGCGGGCGCGTTCGAACATCTCGATGGCGCGCTCGCGGCGGTCGGCGTGGTCGACGATCGGCGCGGGATACGCCGGCGCGATCCGGTCGCGCTCGGCGTCTGAAAGCTCGTGCCACGAGTGGATCTCGTCGGCGGGCGCGTCCCGGAGCTCGGGGACGTAGCGCTTGATGTACTCGGCGTCGGGGTCGTGGCGCTCGCCCTGCGTCATCGGGTTGAACACCCGGAAGTACGGCTGGGCGTCCGTTCCGGTCGAAGCCGCCCACTGCCAGCCGCCGGTGTCGTTGGCGGTGTCGTGGTCCACCAGCTTCTCGCGGAACCAGTCGTAGCCCGCCCGCCAGTCGATCAGCAAGTCCTTGGTGAGAAACGAGGCGACGACCATCCGCAGGCGGTTGTGCATCCACGCCTCCGCCCGGAGCTGGCGCATCCCGGCGTCGACGATCGGATAGCCAGTCCGGCCGTCCTTCCACGCCTGCAGGGCCTCGGGGTCGTCGCGCCACTCGACGGGGTTGTCGTACCCGCGGTAGTCTTCGGTCACCACGTCGGGCCGGGCCGCGAGGACGTGGGCGTAGAACTCCCGCCACGCGAGTTGGCGCTGGTACTCCTCGACCGCGTCGGCCTCGTCGCCATCGGCGCGCTCGGCGGCGTCGGCGACCGTCGCCCAGACCTCGCGGACGCCGAGCGTGCCGTACTTGAGCTGGACCGAGAGACGGGAGGTCGCGTCGGCCGCGGGGTCGTCGCGGGACTCGTCGTACCGGAAGATCGGGTCCTCGCAAAAGGCCCGGAGCCGCTCGCAGGCCGACTCTGTCCCGGCCGGCGGGATCTCGGCGGCCGGCGCCTCGACGCCGAGATCGTCGAGCGTCGGGATCGGGGAGGCGTCTCCGGGGTCGACGATCCGGCCCGCCGTGGGCGCGTCGATCGGGCGGTCTTTCTCGCGGTCTGCCCACTTCTTCCAGAAGTACGAAAACACCGAGTAGTGCTCGCCCTTGTTGGTTCGGATCGACCCCGGCTCGTGGAGGAGCTCGTCGTGGTATGCGCCCCGCGAGACGCCGGCGTCGTCGAGCGCGAGCCGGACTGCGCTGTCGCGCTCGCGGGCCAGCCCCGAGTAGTCTCGATTCCAGTAGACGGCCTCTGCGTCGCGTTCGCGTGCGATCCGAGGGAGCTCCTCGCGGGGGTCGCCCCGGACCACGAGGAGGTCCCCGCCGAGTCCGCGGTACGCCTCGCGGAGCGATTCGAGCGCGTCGAGCAGGAACGCGACCCGGGGCGGGCCCGCGTGATCGAGGACGCCCGGATCGAGGACGAAGACCGGCAGGACCGCGTCGTCGGCCGCCGCCTCAGCGAGCGCGCGGTTGTCGGCGACGCGGAGGTCCCGACGGTGCCAGTGGACGTTCATGCCCGAAGCGAAGGACCGCCGGATTGTCAAAGGGCCGGTCTCACGCGCCCGAGCGGACCCGCCCGAGCGCGACCGACGCGACGATCCCGACCGCGAACGCCAGCCCGACGTTCGTCGCCGCCCCGAGGATCCCGACGCCGACGGTCAGCCCCGGCGAGTCGGTCCGGAGCCCCGAGCGGCCGAGCTGGGCCGCGACGATGACCAACACTACGCCGAGCGCGGCCAGCGGGAAGGCGGCGACCACCTCGGCCGCGCCAAGCGCCGCGCCGACGTAGAGCGCGCCGAGCACGAGGTTCGCTCCCGCGGTCCGGGCTCCGAACGCGTACTTCCCGGCGACGCCGCCGCTCCCGTGGCACATCGGGAGTCCGCCGAGGGGTACCGCGAGGAGGTTCATCGCGCCCATGCTCGCCGACAGCTCGTCGGGCGAGACGTCGGCGTCGTAGAGGTCCTCGAGGAGGAGCGAGGTCGCGACCGCCGCGTTCCCGACGGTCATCGCCAACTGGGCGCCGGTCGCCGCGAGCGCGTCGGCGGTGGGCGCGAGCGCGATACTCGGACGAACGTCGGGGATCGCGACCGACGGCAGTCCGGTCGCGGCGCCCGCGACTCCGGCGCCGAGCGCGAGAACGACCAGCGCGCTCGCCCGGGGGTAGCCGACCGCCGCGACCGCGAGGCCCGCCGCCGCGGCTCCCAGCGCGACCGTCGGGGCGCCCGCCCCGAGTTCGAGCCCGGTCCGGGCGAGCACGAGCGCGACCGCGACCTGCACGCCCCGGATCACCGCGTCGTCGACCCGCTCGGCGAGCGCGCCCAGCGCGCCAGCGGCCCCGAACGCGAGGAGCACGCCCCCCGAGAGGAGCCCGGCGGTCGCGAGTTCCGGGACGGTCAGCGATCCGGCGATCACCAGCGCCGCCAGCGCCTTCATCGGCTCGACCGACACCGGCGAGCCATACCACAGTCCCCAGACGATCTGGAACGCGCCGAACCACAGCAGGAGCACCGGGAGCCGGAGCTCGGTCAGCGCCGCGACCGCGACCACCACCGGCAGGACGGTCACCGAGTCGCCGACCGCGCCGGTGATCTCGCCGGTCGACAGCGAGAGCCGCCGGGCTCGCGCGGTCGCGACCGAGAAGTCCATACTGTGTCGTTGGGTGTAACTCTAAAAGGTTTACCGGGAAACGGAGAGAGCGCGCATCGACCGAAAGCGTAATGAGTACCGGTTTCGCCTGATCGACGGGGTCGCGAGCACCCGAGGGCAAACCCCGGACGCGATAAACGCCGTTTGTCGGTCGCGGAGTTGACACCGGAACTATGGTGGCGGGGTCCGTGGTGGCTCCTATGACCGACCGAACCGTCCACTTGCCGGTGGCCGCCCAGCCGAACATCTCCGACATCGTCGGCTACGCCCAGCGCGCCGAAGACCTCGGCTACCGACGGGTCTGGCTCCCCGAGACGTGGGGCCGGGACGCCGCGACCGTCCTCTCGGCCATCGCCGAACGCACCGACACCGTCGGCATCGGGCCGTCGATCCTCAACGTCTACTCGCGGTCGCCGGCGCTGGTGGGCCAGACCGCCGCCACGCTCCAGGAGCTCTCGGACGGCCGGCTCCGGCTCGGAATCGGCCCCTCGGGGCCGGCGGTCATCGAGGGCTGGCACGGCGCCGAGTTCGACCGCCCGCTCCGGCGGACCCGCGAGTACCTCGACGTGATCCGGGCGGTGCTGTCGGGCGAGCAGGTCGACTACGACGGCGACGTGTTCACCCTCGGCGGGTTCCGACTCCGGTGTGATCCGCCCGAGACCCCGGTGGCGATCGACGCCGCGGGGATGGGCCCGAAGTCGGTCGAGCTCGCGGGCCGGTTCGCCGACGGCTGGCACGCGCTGATGCTCACCCCCGACGGCCTGCGCGACCGGATCGAAGACCTCCGGCGGGGCGCCGAGCTCGGCGACCGGGATCCCGAAGCGGTGCGGACGACCGTCTCGCTGACCTGCTGTGTCTCGGAAGACGGCGAGCGGGCTCGCCGGCTCGCCCGCCAGCACCTCTCGTTTTACGTCGGCGCGATGGGGACGTTCTACCGGAACGCGCTCGCCCGACAGGGCTACGAGGAGACCGCGAACGAGGTCGCGGCGGCGTGGGGCAACGGCGATCAGGAGGCCGCGCTCGCGGCGATCGACGACGACCTGCTCGAAGACCTCGGCGCGGTCGGGACGCCCGAGGAGGCCCGCGCACAGCTCGAGAAGTTCGAAGCGATCGACGGCGTCGACCGGCTGGCGGTGTCGTTCCCGCGCGGGGCCGAGCCCGAGGAGGTCGAAGCGACCCTCGACGCGCTCGCGCCCGAGGCGTAGCCTACTCGACGTCCCGGTAGTAGACGTTCTCCCGGACCATCACGGCGCCGGCGTCCGCGGCCTGTGCTCTGGCGGCGGGCCGGTCGGGCGTCGGGGTCGTCGCCCGGCGGAGCGTCCGCCACTTCACCGCGCCGAACCCGGCGAGGATGATCCCGAACCCGACGACGGTCGGCGGCGCGAGCGCGCGACCGAGCGCGAGCCACTCGCCGAGGGCGGCGAACATCGGGACCGCGTAGTTGACGAGGCTCGCCTCGTTGGGTCCGAACAGGTCGAGCAGTCGGAAGTACGCGAGAAAGCCCCCGACGCTCGCGACGATCGAGAGGTACGCGAGCGCCGCGAGCGCGGTCGGCGTCGGCGCGACCGCGCGGAACGACTCGCCGGGGAGTCCGACCACGAGCAGGTCGAGAAACGCCGCGCCGATCAGCATCGTCCACGCCTGGGCGGCTATCAGCGAGAGCCCGCTGTCGTACCGGCGGGTGAGTACCGAGCCGAGCGCGAAGCTCGCCGCCGAGAGGACCATCAGCCCCACGCCGAGGGCGGTCTGGCCGCCCGAGGGGTCCGGACGGGCGACGACGACCACGCCGAGGAGTCCGAGCGCCACGCCGACGACCTGCCGGCGGTCCGGGCGCTCGTCGGGCAACAGCGCCAGCGCGAACGCCGGCGTCAGGACGGGCGAGAGGCTCATCACGATCGAGCCGACCCCGCCCGAGACGTACTGTTGGCCCGCGAACAACAGCGCGAAGTGGACGCCGACGACGAGCAGTCCGCCCGTCCCGACCAGTGCCCACTCCTCGCGCGTTCGAGGGCGCCACCGACTCCCGGTGCGGAGCGCGAGCCCGGCGGTCGCCGCGAGCAACACCAGCCCGGCGACGTCGTAGCGGAGCGCGGCGAAGGTGATCGGCGGGATCGACCGGAGGCCGACCTGAATCGCGAGATACGCGGTGCCCCAGACGGCCGCGAGACCGACGAACAGACCGACCGCAGAGTGAGATCGAAGCGTCGTGTTCCACATCGTGTTCAGAGAAACGTTCGTAGTGGCCACGTCGCCTTGAGGCTTGCCGGAACCGCGATACCGCGTCACGGACTGGCGCGGCCGAGATCCGCGCTCGCGGTCGACGGCGGGGAACGCTTTTGTATCGCGACTCCGAGCCTTCGGCCGACGACCCATGAGCAACGCCACCTTCGAACTGTACCGAGACGAGACCGACGAGTGGCGGTGGCGACTCGTCCACGACAACGGGAACATCATCGCCGACTCCGGCGAGGGGTACGCCTCGAAACAGAAGGCCGAACAGGGCCTCCGGAGCGTGAAACAGAACGCCCCGGACGCCGGGGTCGAGACCCTCGAGTAGCGCCCCGTCCTGCCTCGGGCACGCCACTTATCCGCCCGCCGGCCGAACCACCGGAGGTGAACGCGATCCAAGTCACGGAGTTCGGCGATAGCGACGCGCTCGAAGTGATCGACGCCGAGACGCCCGAGCCCGACGCGGGACAGGTCCGGATCGACGTCGAGGCCGCCGGCATCAACTTCGCGGACATCATGCAACGGCGCGGCCACTACAAGGGCGGGCCGACGCCGCCGTTCGTCCCCGGGATGGAGGCCGCCGGCACCGTCGACGCGGTCGGGGAGGGCGCCGACGCCGCCGAGGGCGACCGCGTGGTCGCGATGACCGGCGTCGGCGGGTACGCCGAGTACGCGCTCGCCGACGCCGATTCGCTGTTCGAGGTGCCCGAGTCGATGGAGTTCGAGGCCGCCGCGGGCTTCCCGGTGCAGTTCCTGACGGCCCACGCGGTCCTCCACGAGTGGGGCGGGCTGGAGGCCGGCGAGAACGTGCTCGTCCACGCCGCGGCCGGCGGGGTCGGCACCGCGGCGGTCCAGCTCGCGGCCGCGGCCGACGCGACCGTGTTCGGCACCGCGAGCACCGGCGAGAAGCTCGAACTCGCAGAGGGGCTGGGCTGTGACCACCCGATCAACTACGAGACGACCGACCTCCGCGAGGTCGTGGCCGAGGAGACAGACGGCGCGGGCGTCGACCTCGTCCTCGACGGCGTCGGCGGCGACGCGTTCTCTCGGAGCGTCGACGCGCTCGCGCACTTCGGCCGGATCGTGACGTACGGCGCCGCCAGCGGCGTCCCCGGACAGGTCGACACCACCGACCTCCTGTTCGAGAACAAGTCGGTCCGGGGGTTCCACCTCGGCAACGCGCTCGAACGGACTCCCGAGCGCGTCCTCCAGTCGGTGCCCGAACTCCAGAAACTGCTTGCCGCCGGCGATCTGGAGGTCGTGGTCGGCGACAGCTTCGATCTGACGGACGCCGCGGCCGCCCACGAGGCCATCGAGAGCCGCGAGACCGTCGGGAAGGTCGTGTTGACTCCCTGAGACCGCGGCGGACGAACGATCGCTCGCGCTCGATTCGACCAGCGACCGTCTCACGACTTTTCTCGGCCAGCTACGCCGGGAAATCGCTCACGTCCAGCTCGGCGCGCCGGCCGTCGAGCACCGCGAACGACTCGCCGCGTCGGCGCTCCAGCCAGCGGAGCAGGCGGGCGGCCCACTCGAGCTTTTCGGCTTTCTCGGCGCTCACCGACGGATCGTCGAAGTCCCAGCCGACGAACGCGAGCTCGGCCGCCCCGAGGTGGTCAGCGAGGAACGCCGCCCGGTCGCCGTCGGTGAAACCCCCGAAGTTCCGGACGTGGCCGACCGGCTCGGCCTGCGTCGTCGCCAGCACGGCCTCGGCGTCGAACCGCGGGACCCACGTCTCGACCGCCGAGACGTTGTCGCCGTGGGCGTGAACCGCCACGGGGACGCCTTCGGCGGCGAGCTCGCGGGCGGTTTCGGGGGTCTTGTCGAGGTCGGTGACCACGCAGTCGACCCCGACGCCGGCCGCCCGGAGGACGTCGGCGGCCGAGGAGGCGGCGACCACCGCGTCGGCCTCGCGGGCCCGGTCGAGTTCGTCGGACAGCGAGGGGCCCGCCCCAGCTACGGCGACTCGGTCGCCGTCGACGTCGAGCAGTTCGCAGTCGAACGGCTCGGTCAACTCCGCGAGCCGATCGCGGGCCCGCTCGTCGCCCGCCCGGTCGTAGCCCAAGTCGTCGAGTAACTCCCGATAGACGGGGCTCCAGGTGTCGTAGTGCATTGTCAGAACCGTCTGAGCCGGAAGTTCGTCTGCAAGTACCCCTACCCGCGGACGCCCTTCCGGCTTCCCACCGGGGGTTGTTTTTCGCCCGGCATAAGTTTTCTCTTAGCGTTCGGCCTCGCTGACAGCATCGAAGACGGCGTCGAGACGGTCCGAGCCGCCCGTAGAGAGGGTTCGAAGCCGGTCGAGATCGGCCGGCGACCCCGCCAGAATACAGCCGGCGTCGCCGGGCGCGAACGCGACGCCCGCGTCGGCCGCGGCCGCCGCGAGCGCGTCCCGGTCGGCGTCGGCGAGCCCGGTCAGTTCGAAGACGCGGACCGGGACGCGCTCGGCGACCGACTCGTCGGCGCCGACGCGGTGGAGGTGCCGAGACGCCTCGCCCGCGGTCGTCACATCGAGTTCCTCGACGCCGACGCCGGTGTCCCGGACGCGGTCGCGGGCGAACGCCGACCCGATCTTCGCGGCGTCGGCGGTCTCGGCCACGTCGTGGGTCCGGACGACGTGGGCGCCACGCTCGACCGCCATCGCGGTCGCCGCCAGCGAGACCGGTAGCGCCGCCTCGGTCGTGCGACCCGCGAGCTCCCGGAGGAAGTTCTTGCGGTTGATCGAGACGAGGATCGGTCGGTCGAGCCCGCGAAACTCCCGGAGCCGGCGGAACGTCTCGCGGTCGTCTTCGAGCGTCTTGGCCTCCGACCAGCCGCCGAACGCCGGGTCGACGACGGTCTTGTCGGTCAGCCCGCCCCGTTCGAGGGCGTCGTAGATGTCGTCGGGCTTCTCGACCGCCCCGGGCCGCTCCAGATCGGGCGGGCTCGCCATCTTCACCACCGCGGCGTCGCGCTCGCGACAGACAGCGGGCATCTCGGGGTCGGCGAAGCCACAGATGTCGTTGACCATGTCGAAGCCCCGCGAGAGGGCCTCGTCGGCGACCTCGGCGTAGCGCGTCTCGATCGAAAACACCGCGTCGCCAGAGACGCTCTCGATGGTTTCGATCGCGGTGTCGAGCCGGTCGAGCTCCTGGTCGGCCGAGAGGACCTCGAAGCGCTTGTTCGCCGATTCGAGCCCCACGTCGACGATGTCTGCGCCCTCGTCGATGAGCTCGGTGTCGACGTACGCCGCGGCCTCGCCGGGGTCGTCGTAGACGCTCGGGTCGTACGGCGACTCGGCGCTGACGTTCAACACGCCCATGATCCGGGGCGGGTGGTCGTCGCCGATGCCCAGCCCCGCGGCGGAGACGTTCTGCATGTGGGGTACGGTCGGCCGAGAGACAATAAGAGAGTCGCTTCGGAGCCGGAGCCGGGGACGGGGCCGGCTCAGGCCATCTGCTCGATCTGTTCGAGTTCGACCTCGACGTGGACGCCCTCGGGGAAGTCGAACTCGGCCACCCGCCGTGCGAGGTCGTTGTGACCCACGATCTCGAGCTGGCGAGTGTAGACGGTGTAGTCCCACGAGCCGAAGTGGCGAGACTGGTCGCCGTCGGTCGTCTTGTACAGGGGGACCGTGAGGTCGGTCGGCGGGGCCGAGTGGGGGCCGCGGAGCTCGGCGCCCTTTCGTTCTGCTTTCGTGCGAATCTCGTCGACGACGTGCTCCAGCGCGGGGCGATTCCCGCTCTGGAGTCGGATTCTGGTTACGAAGGTCATGGCTGGGTGCTGGGTGTCCGTCCCCTTCAGCGTCGAGGTACGTAAATCGACTGCTCTCGGTTCGCGGACCTCCTCGACTGCGCGGGTCTCCGACATTCTCTTAACGCACCGCCGTATAGAACCCATCAAATGACGGTTCAAGCCACGAGCGCGGGTGCGATCCTCTACCGGGACACCCGCGGTCGACGCGAATACCTCCTCCTGAAGAGCCGACCGGGAGACTGGGAGTTCCCCAAGGGCGGCGTCGAGGGAGACGAAGAGCTACAGCAGACCGCGATCAGGGAAGTCAAAGAGGAGTCGGGCATCCAGGATTTCCGACTGCTCGACGGCTTTCGCGACGACTACGACTACGTCTTCGAGGCCAACGGCGACACCATCCACAAGACGGTCCACCTGTTCGTCGCCAAGTCCTACGAGGCGAGCGCCGAGCTCTCCCACGAGCATCGAGACCACCAGTGGCGCGACTACGATCAGGCGATCAACACGATCACGCAGGACGGCCCCCGCGAGATCCTCGAAGACGCCCACGAGTTCCTCAACGAGAAGGAGGAGAACGGCGACATCTGAGTCGTCGTCGCCCCGAAGGGCCGACGCCCTCGAAGCGTCAGCCGCGCTCGGAACTCGCGCCCGGAGCGTCCCCGGGTTCCGAACCACTTAGGCCGCCCCGACGCCAACCGCCACCGTGACCGACGCGGACGCCGACCCCGAGTTCGTCTTCGAGTTGCGGACCTGCCGGTGGGCCGAACGCGAGTGGCCCCCGAGCGAGTCGACGGCGCGTCCCGCGCTCGTCGCCCGCCAGCTCGGGACCAGACGCCGCCGGTGGGACACCATCGTCGTCGAGGTCGATCCCGAGGGGCTCGCCCGGCGCCGGAACTTCGGCCCCGAGCGCCTCGACTCGGACCTGCTCGCGGTCCTCAGGGACGCCCCGGCCGAGTGGGCGTGGTACCGCGAGGCGCTGGCCGACCCCGGCTACCCGTGGCGCTACGTCCGGGAGGCGATCCACCGCGCCGCCGACCGCGGGATTCTGGACACCCGCAAGTCGGGAAACCGGCTCCAGATCCGCCGGAAGTGGGCCTACCCCGACTGGGTCGACCGGATCGTCGCGATCGAGAACAAGCCCGACCTCGACGCGAGCGCGGCCCGCGCTCTGGGCTCTCAACTTGAGTACGACGTGGCGCTGTCGCTCGCCGACGAGGTGTGGGTGGCGACCCGCGCGACCGGCGAGCGCGTCGAGCCCGCGCTCTTGGAGGGCGTCCCGGTCGAGGCGGGCATCCTGACCGTCGACGCCGAGGGCGACGCGCAGACGCGGGCGAGCGTCGAGTGGTTTCCCCGGTCGCTGGACGCCGACGCGCCCGGCACCCGGATCCTCGACCGTCCCGAGGGCGGCGAGTACGACGCCTCGGCGGCGACCTTCGAGTACGCCGACCCCGAGTGGAAGGCCGACAAGCGGCTGGAAATCGCCGAGCGCGCCTACGAGACGGGGTGGCGGTCGTTCGCCGACACGATGCGCCCGGACTGTCGGCACTTCGAGCTCAGACGCGACGGCCGGGCGCTGTTGCCCTACTGCGGGGCGAACGACTGTCACCAGACCGGGGCGGCCTGTTCGGGGTCGTGTCCGGAGTTCTCCCCGGAGCCGCCCCAGTGGCGGACCGGCGGCTGGCCGATCGAGGGCGGCCCGGGAAAGGGGGTTCGGCGACTACTCGGACGGCGACGCGAGCGCGAGCGCCCGGATTAATCCGAGCGCTCGACGGCGACCGCGTCGCGCTCGACCGCCAGCCGGAACGTCGGCACGGTCCGATAGACGACTTCCACGACCCCCTTTCGCCGGAGGCTCTGGAGCGCGCTCCGGACGTCTTCGGCCTCGGGGTCGACGTCGAACGCCTCCCGGAGCTTGTTCAACACCGACACCACGCTCTCCGAGTCCTCGTCGGGACCCGCGACGACCTCGAACACCTGCTGTTGGAGCCGAGGCACTCGGATCACGTCGGGGACCCCGCCTTCCTCGTCGCTCTCGACCCCGGGCTCGACGTCGACGAGGTCGGCGGCCTCGGCGGTCGCCCGGATGAGGCTGTTGTCGTCGCGGTAGTAGTACTCTTTGAGCTCGTCTTCGAGGTAGCCGTGGACCTCGCTCCCGCTTTCGAGACCCCAGCGGTCCTGTAGCTCGGCGTTCTTCGTCGGCTGTAGCTCCACCAAATCGGCGAGCCGCTCGCGGGCCTCCTCCGAGAGAGTCATCGGTCGGCGCTACGGCGGGGTGATATTTCCGCTTTCCGGAAGGGAAGGATTATTCGGCGAGCGTCCGTACCGACGGGTATGTCCGACTGGGAGACCATTCGCCTCGAGTTCGATTCCGACGACGTCGCGACCCTGACCGTCGACCGACCGGACCGGCTGAACGCGCTGAACGTCGACACCCTCGAAGCCATCGAGGACGCGCTCGAGGAGGCCGAGCGGGAGGGCGCCCGGGCGCTCGTGCTCACCGGCGCGGGCGACGACGCGTTCGTCGCCGGCGCGGACATCGGCTACATGCGCGAACTCTCGACGCCCGAGGCGCAGGCCTACGCCGAACTGGGCCACCGCGTCGCCGACAAGATCGAGCGGTTCCCCGCGCCGGTGATCGCGGCGATCAACGGCTACGCCTTCGGCGGCGGGTGCGAGCTCGCGCTCGCGGCCGACCTCCGGGTCGCCAGCGAGGACGCCGTGGTCGGCCAGACCGAGATCGACCTCGGGATCGTCCCCGGGTGGGGCGGCAGTCAGCGGCTCCCCCGGCTGGTCGGCGACGAGATCGCGCGTCGGCTGATCTTCTTCGGCGAGCGCATCGACGCCCAGGACGCCCACGAGCACGGGCTGGTCGGCGAGGTCGTCGCGTCCGATCAGCTCGACGACCACGTCGCCGACCTCGCGGCCGACCTCGCGGCCAAGCCCGCCTACGCGCTCCGGACGGCCAAGGAACTGCTCAATCAGGCCCACGAGACCGGCCAGGAGGCCGGCCTGCGCTACGAGCGACGGGCGTGGAGCGGCCTGTTCGGCACCCACGACCAGCGCGAGGGGATGGCGGCGTTCCTCGACGACCGGGAGCCCGACTGGGAGTAGCCCGGCTCACGGCGGCGCGTAGCCGTCGAACCGGCGGACCGCGTTCGCGTACAGCAGGGCGGCGACGACCGCGCCGGCGACCGCCACCGCGGCGCCGACCACCCACAACTGATCGAGACCGATCGCCTGAATCTGGGCCGCGACCTCGCGGAACTGCTCGCCGGCCGCCGCCAGCGCGCCGTCGCTCGATCGACTGGCGAGTCCGAGCACCACCGCCGGCAGAAAGCCGAAGACGACCGCGAGCGCCGCCCGTGCGATCCGCGGGGCGACCACGAGCGCCGCGAGCCAGCCCGCGGGGAGTGCGGTCACCGCGATGTGGGCGATCACCGCGGTCATCCGGGGCGGAAGCACGTCGCGACTCTGGCCGACGCTGATCGCGCTGAACCGGGGCAGGGCCATCCCGATCGCGGGCGCGACCGCGACCGAGACGCACGTCGCGTACGCGGCCAGCGCGACCAGCCCGGCCCGCTCGGCGAGCCCGTACGGGGAGGCGAGGGTCGCCGCGCCGGTCGCGACGACCGCGATCGGCAGGCCGTAGACCGCCCCCGGCACCATCAGCCCGCGGACGAACTGGCGGCCCGAGACCGCCGTGAGCGTCACCGGCAACACCGCGCCCTCGTCGCCGAACGGGTTCATCGCGAACAGCGCGCCCGCGAGCCACGGCACAACGACCGCGGCGATCGGGGCGAGAAGCGCGCCGATCGCGCCCGACTGGAGCCCCGAGCTGATGATCGCGCTCCCGACCGCCAGCACGGGGAGAAACAGGAAGGTCAGCCGGTTTGGGTCCCGGCGGGTCCGGAGGAGCGCCCACTCGCCGACCCGCCGGACCGGGACCGAGACCGCCCGCGGGATCGCGAGCGGCGCGACGGCCGCCGCGAGCGCGTCGGGTCGGCTCGCGCCCGACGTCTCGGGGGCGGGACCCTCGGACTCTTCGACGCTCACGGGATCGGTGAACCAGAGCGAGACCGCGGTCCGCTCGACCGCGACGCCGCCCGCGGCGAGGATCGCGAGGCTCGCCGGTAAGACGACGAGCATCCGGGTCTGGGAGCCGACGAGCGGCGTCCCGACCGCCGCGAGGTCGACGAACCACCCAACCGGGAGCCACGCGAGCCACGCCTGACTGACGCCGCCGAGCTCCGGGTAGAGAAACAGGAAGTACAGCCCCATCGCACCCAGCGAGGCCGCCGACCCCAGCACCGTCTTGTGACGGGCGACGAACCGCGAGGTCGCGACCAACAGCGCGACCGCGTAGCCGGCGGTCGACCCGACGACGACCGCGGTCGCGGTGAACAAGAGCGCCGCCGCCGGCACCGCCACCAGGCTGGCGACCGACTCGAACAGGTAGACCGCCGCCCCGGTAGCCACGAGGACCGGTAGCCCGAGGTAGGCGAAGATCCGGAGGGTCTCGGCGATCGCGAGTCCGGCCGCGATCGTGCGTGCCGAGACGGTCGTCAGCATCAGGGGCTCGGCGTCGACCCGGGTGCGGGCCGACGCCACGCGCTGGCCGACCACGAAGACCCCGAACAGCCAGAACAGCGCGACGGTGCCCCGGAGCTGTGCGGGGAGCGCGAGCGCGTCGACCCCGCGAATCGCGTCGGCGAACACCACGACGAAGGCGCCGAGCGACGCCGACGGGATCACCACGCCGAGCGACATGAGCGCGAACCGGGCCTTGTCCGCCCAGATCGCCCGGACCGAGCGTCGGAACTCGAACAGACCCACGTCGAGGGCGTGGCGCGGCCACCCCGGCTCAGCCATCCGTCGCCTCCGCGCTCGCGTCGGCGGCGGGGTCGGTCGCCGTCAGGTCGAGGAACGCGTCTTCGAGCGTGCCTGTCGCGCCGGCCTCGGCCCGACGCGCGAGCGCGTCGGGGGCGTCCTCGGCGACGAGTCGGCCGTCGTAGAGGATACCGACCTCGTCGGCGACCGCCTCGACGACCGGCAGGATGTGGGTCGAGAGAAAGACCGTCGTCCCCGAGTCGGCGAGCCCGCGGATCATCTCCCGAATGGTGCGGGCGGCCCGCGGATCGAGCCCGGAGGTGGGCTCGTCGAGAAAGACCACGTCGGGGTCGTGGAGCACCGCCTGCACGTAGGCGACCTTCTGGCGCATCCCCTTCGAGTAGTCGGCGATCCGGGTCGCGGCGTCGTCGGCGAGATCGAGCTCCCCGAGGAGCCGGTCGATCCGGTCGCGGGTCGCGTCGTCGGCCATGCCGCGCAGGCCCGCGACGTATTCGAGTTGCTCGTAGCCGGTCGCCTGCTCGTACAGCGGGGGCTCTTCGGGCAGGTACCCGATGTGGGGACGGAGACCGTCGCGGTCGGTGACGTCGACGCCCGCGACGGCGCCCGAGCCGCTGGTCGGGCGCGCGAGCCCGGTGAGCATCCGCATGGTGGTGGTCTTGCCGGCTCCGTTGGGGCCGAGAAAGCCGTAGACGGTGCCCGCGGGGATCGAGAGGTCGAGTTCGTCGACCGCGAGGGTCTCCCCGTAGCGTTTCGTGAGCGCTGTCGTCTGGATCGCGGCCATCGTCGATCGTGTCCCACTATGGTTATCGGGCTGATAAAAGTCGGCGCTCCCGGGATCGGCGACCGCGCCCGGGTCGGTCCCGAAGGGGTAGCGATTAGTCGCTCGACTCCGAACCCCCCGCGCATGGAGACAACAGAGGCGTTCGTCGGACTGACGTGCGTCGACTGCGGCGAGACGTTCGACGCCGGGACCGCGACCCACCGATGTCCGGACTGCGACGGCATCCTCGACCCCGAGTACGACTACGAGGCGATCGAGCTGACCCGCGAGGAGCTCGACTCCCGGCCGTTCGAGTCGATGTGGCGCTACGAGGAGTTGCTCCCGTTCGCCCGGTCTGCGGCCGTCTCGATGGACGAGGGCGCGACCCAGCTCGTCGAGTGTCCGAGCCTCGCCGACGAGCTCGGGGTCGGGCGAGTCCTGCTCAAAGACGAGGGG
This sequence comes from Halorussus marinus, assembly GCF_004521895.1. Classification (NCBI taxonomy): domain Archaea; kingdom Methanobacteriati; phylum Methanobacteriota; class Halobacteria; order Halobacteriales; family Haladaptataceae; genus Halorussus; species Halorussus marinus. The sequence continues at coordinate 9,192 of NZ_SBIR01000018.1, read as the reverse complement.
CGAAACCCCACGGGGACGTTCAAGGACCGCGGGCAGGCGGCCGCGATCACCGCGGCGGTCCAGCACGGCGCGACCGACGTGGCGCTCAACTCCGCGGGGAACGCGGGCCAAGCCGCCGCGGCCTACGCCGCCCGCGCCGACCTCGATTCGCACGTCTTTCTCCCCTCGCGGGCGGGGTTCACCAACAAGGCGATGGTCAACGTCCACGGCGGCGACCTCAACGTCGTCGAGGGCCGCATCGGTGACGCCGGCGAGGCCTACGCCGACGCGATGGCCGACCGCGACGACTGGTACTCGGTCAAGACGTTCGTGACGCCGTACCGCCACGAGGGCAAGAAGACGATGCTGTACGAGGTCGTCGAACAGAACGACTGGGAGGTGCCCGACGCGGTGGTCTACCCGACCGGCGGCGGGGTCGGGCTCGTCGGGATGCACAAGGCCGCGACGGAGCTTCGCGAACTCGGGCTGACCGACGAGCTCCCGGCGATGTACGCCGCCCAGTCGTCGGGGTGTGCGCCCGTGGTCGAGGCGTTCGAGGAGGGCAAAGACGTCCACGAGGTCTGGGAGGTCCCCGACACCATCTGTGGGGGCATCGAGATCCCCGACCCCGGCGCGAGCCCCATGATACTCGACGCGCTCCGGGAGAGCGACGGCGGCGCGGTCGCGACCAGCGACGAGGAGATCCTCGACAGCGCGATCGCGGTCGCCCAGCAGGAGGGCCTCGAGATGGGCGCGACCTGCGCGGCCGCCGCCAGCGGGGCGTGGGAGTTGGCGCGCCGCGGGGAGTTCGACGACGACGACACCGTAGTGTTGCTCAACACCGGCGCCGGCAACAAGGACGACGACGTGCTCCGGAGCCACCTGATGAGCAAGGGGATCTAGCGCTCGACGATCGCCGGGTTCTCACACTGGATCCACGCCTCGGGCGAGCCCTTCGACCGGAGTTCGAGTCGGCCGTCGTCGCGGTTTTCGGTGATGCGTCCGTTCGATTCGGAGTCGGACATGGCTTCACCGACGCCCGGGTTCCACATCGTTATTCGCCGTCTACCCTCGCGTCAGGCGGTCCGTTCTGAGGTCGAACGAACCGAAACAGTCAGTAAAAGTACAGCTCGAACTCGTCACCGCAGTTGCGACAGTCGACGCTCGTCCCCTTCAGGCGCTGGCCGTCGCCGAACGCCGCCGTCCGGTCGGTTGCCTCCGAGACGTCGACGGCGGGCGACTCGCAGTTCGGACATCCGATACTCGCGTCGGCTTTCGACATACCCCCACCGACGTCGGCCGGACCGTTAGTTATACGCCGTCTACGGGTCCCGACAGACCCGGCCCGCCGGGTCGCACGACTCGCAGGTCGCCGGCTACCGGTCGACCCGTCGGGGCGTCGTCCCGGCCGACCGACCGCCTGAGTTCGCCCACACCGAACGCGAAGTGACGGACAGACAAATTTATACTTTAGACGAGTCTAATACGACCCACGAAGATGTTGAGCGACGTGATGGAGGACTATCTGAAGGCGATCTACACGCTCCAGACCGAGGACGGCGACCCGGTGGCCACCTCCGCCATCGCGGAGTACCTCGACGTGACCCCGCCCACGGTCACGAGCATGGTCGAGAAGCTCGAAGAGCGCGAACTCGTCGAGCGCGAGAAGTACAAGGGCGTCGAGCTCACCCCGGAGGGCGAGACGGTCGCGCTGGAGGTGTTGCGCCACCACCGACTGCTGGAGGCGTACCTGAACGAACACCTCGACTACGCGTGGAGCGAGGTCCACGACGAGGCCGACCGGCTCGAACACCACATCAGCGAGGAGTTCGAGCGCCGGGTCGCCGAGGCGCTCGGCGATCCCGAAGTCGACCCGCACGGCGATCCGATCCCGAACGCCGACCTCGCCCCGATCGAGGACGACGACACCACGCCCCTGAGCGACCACGGCGAGGGCGAGACTGTCGTCGTCGCCCGGGTGAGCGACCGCGACGACGAGGAGCTCCGATACCTTTCGGAGGCGGGCGTGGCGCCCGGCACCCGGCTGGAGGTCGTCGATGTCGCGCCGTTCGGGATGGTCACCGTTCGGATCCGCGGCGGCGAGGCCGCCCCCGACGACCGACGCGAGCAGAGCCTCCCCGAGTCGGTCGCGGCGTCGATCCGAGTCCGGAGCGGTGACTCCGAGACCGCGACTCCCGAATCCGGGGTGGGCGGCGCGTGACTGGCTGGCTCGAAATCGCGGTCGTGGCGGCGGTCGCCCAGTTGGCGGTGTTGCCCGGCGAGAAAGTCCAGTTCATCATCGCCGGGCTCTCGACCCGGTTCCGGCCGATCGTCGTCGTGAGCGCCGCCGGCGCCGCGTTCGCGGGGTGGACCGCGCTGGAGATCCTGTTCGGACAGGCGCTCAAGAACGCGCTCCCGCCGAACGTCCTCGATGCGTTCACCGCGGTCCTCTTTTTCGCGTTCGCGGTCCTGCTGTGGCGGTCGGCGCCCGCCCGCGACGCCACCGGCGGGCTCGAATCCGACGGCGGGGTCGCGACGCTCTCGCCCGACGTCGACCTCCCGACCGTCTTCGGCCGGGACCTCTCGTCGTCGTTCGGCGGCTTCGTCCCGATCTTCCTGCTGATGGCCGCCGGCGAGTTCGGCGACAAGACCCAACTGGTGACGATCGGGCTGGCCGCCCGGTTCGGCGCGACCCCCGCAATCTGGGTCGGCGAGATGGCCGCCATCATCCCGGTGAGCCTCGCGAACGCCTACTTCTTCCACCGGTTCTCCGGTCGGTTCGACGCCCGGAAGGCGCACTTTTTCGCCGCCGCGCTGTTCGCGTTCTTCGCGGCCGACACCGCACTCGCGCTCGTGACCGGCTTCTCGGTCTGGGAGCAGATCGTCGGCGGGGTCTCGACCGCGGTCCTCGCGGCGGTCTGAGGTCGGCTCGGCCGACGCGTCTGCCGGTGTAGCAGGCCTTTTGACGGACGGGGGCCAACTCGTGACTCGTGCAACCGCTGGTCTCGGCGCTGGCAGGGGTCGCGCTCGGCCTCTCGCTGGCGGCCCCGCCCGGCCCGATGAACGCGATCATCGCCGAGGAGAGCGTCCTTCGCGGGTGGCGCTCGGGGTTCCGAGCCGGACTCGGCGCGATGTCCGCCGACGCCTGCTTTTTGATGCTGGCACTGCTCGGGGTCGTCGCGGTGGTCCGGGACGTGTCGGCCGTCAAGGGCGCGCTCTTCGCCGCGGGCGGCCTCCTGATGCTTTACTTCGCGTACGGCGCGGCCAGCGACGCCAGCGACGCCTTCACGGGCGACCCCACGGACGTGGCCGACGATAGCAAGGGGTTCCGGAAGGCGTTCGTGCTCGCGCTCACCAACCCCTACCAGATCCTGTGGTGGCTGACCGCGGGCGTGAGCCTGCTCGATCCCGGGACCGTCTCGACCGACGCGCTCGGCGGGCTCACCGTCGCGACCGGGAGCCCGGTGATCGTCGTCGGGTTCTTTGCGGGCATCGCGGTCTGGATCACCGGCTTCCCCGCCGCGCTCGTCGCGGCTGGCCGTCGGGTGGACGCGCTCGCGCCTGTGGTCGCCTACGCGAGCGCCGCGGTGCTGGCGCTCGCGGGGCTCTCGTTCCTCTCGGAGGCGGTCGGGATCGCGACGTAGGCGCCGTCCGACTCGGCGCGGGCGCGCGGCTACGTGCGCGGCGGTCGGTTCGCTCACCGCTGGTCGCGACGTCTCCCGGTCGCTCGTTAGCCCTGGCGAGATCGCGCCGCGCGGGAGCGATCGCCCCGAACTACGGCCGCTCGTAGCTCCGTGGCGAGGAGTCGGGCTCGTGGTCCATCTCGGGGACCTCGCCTTCGAGCCACTCGCGGAACCACTTGACCCGCTTGAGCCGCCGGTGGGCGATGCCCTCGGCGGTGTCGGTCTCGACCCGATCGGCCGCGTCTTTGCCCCGCTTCATCACCCGGTCGACCATCTCGGCGGCGTCCATGTGGGTGCGGGCCTCGTAGCCCATCCGGAGCAACATCAGCGCCGTCCCGTTGGCTCCGACCTTGTCGAGCAGGTCGGCCTCGATGAGACACTGGGTCTCTTTGGGCAGGTCGGTCAGGTCGCCCTGATAGGAGTGGTTCTCGACGGCCTTGCAGACCGCCTCGATGAACGATTCGGGGAAGTCGCCGTGAGTCTGGAGGTACTTCCGGGCGATCCGGGCGCCCTCCTCGGCGTGGACGTCCTGATCGGCGTCGAGTTTGGCGATGTCGTGAAACAGCGCGGCGACCCGCGCGACGTCCACGTCGGCGCCCTCCTGTTCGGCGATGGTCTCTGTGAGGTCGACCACGTTGAGGATGTGGTTGAACCGGTACTCCGCGGAGTGCCACGGGTACCACCGCATCCGACCGCCGCCCTCTTCGTTCTCGACGCTCGCCGCCAGATACTCGTAGACGAAGTCCTGCATCGCCTCGAACTCCGAGTCGGTGACGGGCGACTCCTTGATTTCAACGCCCACCGAACCACCCCGGTTGTCTGCGCTCGGTACTCATTCTTACTCGTATAAACGAATGATTGACTCTTTAGAGTTACGACGCCGCGATTCCGGGCGCTTCGCCGAGCGCCGCCCCGTCTCAGCCCCGTTACGGGCGATCCCCTCGGGGTCGATTGTGCGTGTGGTGTGTCACCGTCCCGTCAGGGCGCGGACGCTTCGATCGCCCGATCCGGTCCGACGCGATCCGGCCGGGCCGCCGTCCGGTCCCGGAGTCGCGGCTCGAACACTCGACCCCTACGCGTCGTCCAGCACGAACTCGATGCGTTCGGTGTCGGCGCCCTTCGACTCGCAGTCGGTGATCCGAATCCGGCCGATCTCCCCGAGGCTGTCGACGTGGGTCCCGCCGCAGGGACAGTAGTCGTAGTCTTCGATCTCGACCACCCGAAGCGGGTCGACGCTGTCGGGAATGAGATCGAGCAACGCCCGGCCGTCGTCGACCCGCCGCTCGGCCTCCGCCCGGGGGCGCTCGGCCTTCGTCACGGCGAGGTCGCGGGCGATGATCTCGTTGGCGGTCCGCTCGATGGCCTCGACGTCGTCCTCGGAGAACGCGACGGGTTCGAAGTCGATCCGCGACCGGTCGGCGTGGATCTGGTTGCCCGCGGTCTCGCCGCCGTACTCGTCGAGAACTACCCGCGAGACGACGTGCTGGGCGGTGTGCATCCGTCGGTGGGCCGCCCGGCGCTCGGCGTCGATCTCTCCGCGGACCGTCGCGCCCGACTCGGGGACTTCGCCCTCAATCTCCTCGACGTAGTGGCGAACGTCGCCGTGATTCTTCCGGACGTCTCGGACCGCCGCGCGACCGCCGTCCCACGACAGCGAACCCCTATCGGCGGGCTGGCCGCCGCCCTCGGGGTAGAAGTAGGTCCCGTCGAGGATCACGTAGTCGTCGGTCGCCTCGGTCACCGTCGCCTTGAACTCCGTCACGCCGTCTTCGTCGGGGAGGTAGCGCTGTTCGGTCACGGGCGGTCGGAGGGTTCGGAGGCAGTTAACTCATGGGTCGGCGGAAGCCGTTTTCGACGGCCGACTCAGCCGAGCCAGCCGTCGACCCGGCGCCGGAGTCTGGCGACCAGCGACGACCGGGCCGCGTCGTCCGAGCGTCCCGAGCCGTCGCCGCCGTCGGCGACCGCCCGACTGCGATTCGCGGAGCGATCGCGGGGCGTCGGTCGCGGACCTCCGCGGTGGCGCGGTCGGAACAGATCGCGGGTCGCCAGCCCGACCAGCGCCCCGCACAGTCGGGCCCAGACGACCGTTCGGGGTCGGCCGGCCCTCCGGACGGCGACGACACAGAGCCCCGCCGCGAGAACACCGGCTCCCGCGAGGAGAGTCAGCTCCATGCGTTCGGGCGCCGACGCCGGTCGGCCAAGCGGTGCGACGTTGTGGAGAGGACCATGCACGCGAAACGACGGGACCGAGCGGCTTTGTTATGGGTCGGCTGGCCGTCGAATAGCGGCGGGCTGAAATCGGGGTAATCGAGGTCTACCAAATCCATGCGGCGTCGATTCGAGGACGTCTCGCCCGCACCGACGCTACGGAGTCCGTCCGGGACGTCTCGGCGACGTGCGATCTGTTCCGAGAGCCTTCGGTGGCGTTCGGCGTCCCGGATGGAAAATGAAATCTCTGCTACACTCATATCCTGCTTGCGGTGTTACTCGCAGCAGAAGTAGTCCCGGGCGGATTCGAACCGCCGTCATAGGCTCCAAAGGCCCATATGATTGGCCACTACACCACGGGACTCCTCGCGTCACTCGTCGTCCCGTGACCCTCGAGAATCTATCGATTCTCTCGACACCACGGGACTGCAGTCCACCCTAGCGCCAAGAAACACTTGAACGTATCGCAATCGGCGGCCGCGATCGGTCAGTCGGCCTCGCCCTCCGGGACGAGTTCGGCGCACATGTCCGCCTTCGGATCGAAGCAGTCGGGACACTGGGGCTCGCGGTCGATGATGGTGTCGAGTCGCTCGGCGACCGTCTCGTCGATGACGCTCTCGAGGGCCTTGGCCTCGCTCGGGAACTCCTCGACTTCGAGGACGTTGTGGAGGAACCGCTCGATGATGCAGTAGGTCTGGAGCGCCTCGCGGGCGTGTTCGATCCCCTCGTCGGTGAGGCTGACGCCTTTGTACTTCTCGTGGTCGGCGAGCCCGCGATCTTGGAGCTTGCCGATCATCTCGTTGACGCTGGCGGGGCTCACGTCGAGGCGGTCGGCCAGCGCGCCGGTCGACGCCGGGCCGTTTTCCATTCGCTGGACGAGGTAGATCGCTTTGAGATACTGATCTGCCGTGTTCATGCTCGGTCCTCCATAAATTCGGTCACTTCCTCGACGCCTTCGGCCTCTTCCGCCCGGATCTCCTTTAACGTGGCGAGCAGTTCCTCGCGGTCGAGCGCGAACGAGGCCTCGCTGGCTTCGATCGCTTCGATCAGGTCGTCGTAGAACTTGTACGCGGTCTCCTCGCCGTTGAGCTGATCGTAGAGGACGCCGTCGAAGTCCTCCGGTCGCGTCTGGGCGTACTGGGCCTCGACCAGCGCCTCGACCTCCGCTAAGGGCACCGGATCGGCGTCGAGCCGGTCGATCAGGGCTTCGAGGCGCTCGCGGTGGTCGGCCGACTCCTCCCGGGCGTCGGCCAGCAGGGTTTCGACGTCCGCGTCGCGCTCGTTGGCCGACAGCGTCTCGTAGTGACGCGCCGCCCGCACCTCGACGACTTCCTCCAGAACCACGCCGATCTGGAGCAGGCGAGCGAGCTGGTGGTCGTTCGAGACGCGGTTGCCGACGCTCACGCCGACCACCCGCGCTCGAACGTCGATACGTCAGTCATCGTGGATAGCTCGGATTCTCGGGGACTTAACAGATGTGGTTGTCGGCGGTTTCGGGCCGAACGGCGTCGGACCGTCGAGGGCGGGCCGCCTCGGCTACCGGAGCCGGGCCGCGACGTTCGCTTCGAGGTCCTCGCGCAGTTCCTCGACCTCGACTTCCTCGAGGACCGGGACGAAAAAGCCCTCGACCAGCATGTTCCGCGCGGACCGGTCGTCGACGCCCCGCGAGGTCATGTAGAAGAGATCTTCCTCGTCTATCTGGCCGACCGTCGCCGAGTGGCTCGCCTCGGTGTCGTGGTTGTTGATGATGAGCTTCGGCGAAGCGTCGGCCTCGCTGGTGTCCGACAGCATCAGCGTGTTCTCGCGCTGGTAGGAGTTGGTGTCCCAGGCGTCGCGACCGACGTCCTGGACGCCCTCGTACACCGACCGGGCGTCGTCGTCGAGCACGCCGCGGGTCACCAGATCGGCGGTCGTGTGGGCCGTCTTGTGCCACACGCGGGCCGCGATGTCGAAGTGCTGGTCGTTGTGCCCGAAGAAGGCCCCGACCGTCTTGGTCTCCGAGCCCTCGCCGTTGAGTTCGGTCTCGACCGAGGACTTGGTGAGCCGCGAGCCGAGGTTGCCCTCGACCCAGTTGACCGTGGCGTAGTCGTCGGCGTCACCGCGCTTGAGCGTGTAGTTGTACGTCTCCTCGTCGAGATTCTGGAGCGAGCCGTACTGGACGTGGCTGTTCTCGCCCGCGGCGACCTCGACGATGCCGCTGTAGTACTGCTCGCCGTCGGCCGACTCGCCGGTGTCCTGACGTTCGAGGATCGTCGCCGAACTCGACTGCTCGGTGACCACCAGCGTGTAGTTGAACAGCGACTGGGAGTTCTGGGTGGTCCGGATCGTCACGTCCTCCGCGTCGACGTTCTCCGGGACGTGAACGACCGTGCCCGTGCTGAACAGCGCGGTCGAGAGCGCAGTCAGATAGTTCTCCTGGGGGTCGATGACCGACCCGAAGTGCTCTTTCAGGAGCGGTTCGTGTTCGTCGACCGCGTCCGCGAACGGGAGGACGTCGACCTCGTCGGGACCGACCTGGTCTTTGTCCTCGGCGGCGTTCAGGGGGTCGACGAAACTCTCGTAGTCGAGCCCGTGGAGGTTGGTCCAGTCGCGGCCCGGCGTCCGGATCACGTCGGGCATCTCCAGGTCTTCGAGCGCGTCGAGTGCGTCGAGACGCACGTCGAGGAGCCACTGGGGCTCGCCCAGCGACTCGGAGATCTCCCGGACGGTGTCCTCCGAGATCGTCTCGTGGACTTGCGTCGCAGTCATCCGAGGCTCCCCTCCATTTCGAGTTCGATGAGCCGATTGAGTTCGACCGCGTACTCGATCGGGAGTTCCTCGGTGATGGGTTCGATGAACCCCGAGACGATCATCTGCTTTGCGTCGTCGTCGTCGAGCCCTCGAGACTGGAGGTAGAAGACGTCCTCGTCGCCGATCTTCCCCACCGTCGCCTCGTGGGCCACGTCGACTTTCGACTCGTCGATCTCCATGTACGGCATCGTGTCCGACGTCGACTCGTTGTCGAACATCAGAGCGTCACACTCCACCGACGTCGAGGAGTGTTCGGCCCCCTCCGAGATGTGGACCAGCCCCCGGTAGTTGGTGCGCCCGCCGTCCTTGCTGATGGATTTCGACTCGATCGTCGAGTTCGTATGCGGCGCGTTGTGATAGACCTTCGCACCGGTGTCAATGTTCTGGCCTTCGCCCGCGAACGCGATCGAAATCTGGTTCGCCGACGCGCCTCGGCCCTTCAGCACCGAACACGGGTACAGCATCGTCGCCTTCGACCCCATGCTTCCGGACACCCACTCCATGCGTCCGCCCTTCTCGACGAGCGCGCGCT